>DASRSQ010000384.1:0-2542 GCA_035656475.1 Gemmataceae bacterium
GTCCATGGCACGCCTGAGTAACACACGTGCCATGGAACGCGAACTCTGGACTCGCGAAAAGAGAACTTAGCCCACCGGCGCGGGTTCCTTTGCGGGGCCGGCTTGATTCGCATGTTTCCGCATTCGCTCATAGCCGGCGAGAATCAGGTCGACGCATTCGGCCTTGTTGAATCGAGCAACGTTCAGAACCATATCGAAGTTGGTCGGATCATTCGGATCGATGCCGAAATGGCTCGAGATAAACCGGTCCCGTTCGCCGTCGGTCGTTTCCACGCGCTTGGCCGCATCCGCCATCGACCCGCCATGTTCCTCGCGCACCGCCGCAATGCGGTATTCCAGCGGCGCTATCAGACGAACTCGCAATGTCGTGCTCAGCGGCAATGCGGCCGGCGCGCCACGGCCGACGATCACGCAATTGCCGTGCGCCGACAGTGAGTAAAGTGTTTCGATAAGGTGCCGGAAGTAAGCCTCATCGTTGACGCGCTGGCCGGCCAGAAGCGATGCCATCGCCTCGTGCAGCCAGCCGACGCGCCGCTCGTCGATGCTCTCCAGCAGATTTCGCCGCACGCCCATGTCCTCCGCAATGCGAGTGACCAGTTCGTGATCATAGATGGGCCAGCCCAGACGATTCGCCACTTCTCGGGCAATCGCGGCACCGTAGGTCCCTGCTTGTCGACTGAACGCAATGGTCACGCCACGCGCCGTGCCTTCCCCCGCGTGCCGTTCTCGCCAATGCTCGTGAGCCCGCGCCAGTGCTTCAGTAAGATGGTCCGAGGCGAGATGAATATTCATGGCGACTCTCCCGGAAACAAGTGTCGATTTGTGTACTCTCCATCATAGTGCAATTGCCGTGCCTTATGTTCTACAGCCTAAATCCAGGTTTTCTGTGCAACTGCGCGGTCAACTTCTTACCTACTGTGTGAAAACCGCACATCCGCGAAAATACTGTGGCGAGTGGCAAGCTCCAGTGCTCGCCCCTCGCCACATTTGATCGCCAGCTTTTCTCGGCACTCGCCCCTTACCACTCGCCACTGCCGCCATGCCGGCCGGCGATCTTGACCGTGCTCGCCTGCGGGCCATCCCGGCCAGCTTCTTCGGCGAACGCGACTTCCGTACCTACCTCCAAGCGTGCGAATCCGTCTTGCAAGACGCTGCTGCGATGAAAGTAGATCTCGCGCCCGTCCAGCGTCCTCACGAAACCGTAGCCTTCTTCGGGCATCAGCCTGGACACCTTGCCGTGCGGCATTGCGTCGAGCGACTTGACGTCGCGCCGTTTGCGGCGCTCGTAGTCCTGCAGCAAGCGTCCCGCCGACTCGAACGCGTCGCGCAGACTGATCCGGATGTCCCGATGCTCGGTATCTTCGCTTGGCGTGCGCGTTGCCGCGAGTTCTTCGCCGGGTACGGTCAACGTGACCCGCACGTCATACTGGTTGCCGTGCTGGTGATGCTTCCCCTTCGGTTCGATCACAACCCGGCAACTCATGATCTGGTTCGAAAAGTTGTCGAGCTTGGCAGCCTTCTGACGTACCAGGCGTTCAATCTCCTCCGAAGGAGCCATGTGACGAAACGAAATCTGCAGAGGTAGTTGCATAACTACACCTCCATTCGCCAATTTGTTCAGTCAGCCGCACCAAAATCGGAGTCGACGGCATCCTGAACGACGTCGTTCTCGTGCTGTTCGTGTTGCAGTAGCCGATCGATCCAGGTTCGCACCTTGTAACGCAGCACATCATCGATGTCGCGCGCCGCCGCGGCTTCGTTGCGGATCTCTTCGAGCGCCTCGCGCAGCTCTTGATGTTCCGCCGCAAGCTTGGCGATCGTCCGCTCCAGGCGAGGCTCGCGCATTTGCATGTTATCCATATATCCGCCTTGCTCTTCCAGGCGGAAATGCTCACACACATCGGTGTGCGTGGTGGCGAGCCTGCTGCGCAACTCCGCGATGCTCGCGTAAGCCTCCGGCTGAACGAACCGACCCAGCCCGCGCAAATCTCGCAAGAGGACGCTGTGGGCCTTGCTCAGGGCACTAACCGGTGTTTCGGTTTTCACAGGGCACCTCATGAAAATGGGTGGTGGAAACGGTGCTGTCAATGGGGAAGATGCAACTTCGATGCCGCCTTATTTGCCGCGTTTTGACTCGGCGATTGCGAAACATGTGATCTTCTCGCACACCCTGGAGCCGATTCCGCGCATGCTCCCGCGCTTTCATTTGTCCGGCATTTCCGTAACCTGCCTGCATGGCCACGAACGGCACAGATGTAGAGCGCAGCAATGAGGCTGTCGGCACTCGGCCAGCGCGCATTCGCGGGATCTATGGCTTTGTACTTGCTGCGCTCGCGCTTATCCTGATCGTGCCGATCTGGCTCGTCGATTATCCGCCGCTCGTCGACTATCCGAATCACCTCGCGCGTGGTTACATTCTTTATCACCATGATGACGTCGCCAGTTTTCGCGACCACTTCGACGTCGACTATTTCTCGACGCCCAGCCTCGCAATGGACTTGTTCCTCGTCGCGCTTCAACCAATCTGCGATGTCCGCACCGG
>DASRSQ010000385.1:0-3949 GCA_035656475.1 Gemmataceae bacterium
TTCTGTCCGTCGGCATGAGCAACACCGCACAGGCTTCGCAGGGGTTTCAGAAGGCCCTTGCCGAAGACGCTGATATCCATCCGAAATTAACGTTTGTCAATGGCGCCGTCGGCGGCCAGACCGCGTCGATCATTCAAAGCACGGAAAGCCCGCAAGGAGCGAAGTACTGGGGCGCTGTTGACAAACGACTGGAGGACTCCGGGCTGACGCGGGCCCAAGTGCAGGCGGTCTGGATCAAGGAAGCCGACGCCGGCCCGACCGAAGGCTTTCCGACGTACGCCAGGAAGCTGGAAGACGAGCTTGCGCGCATCGTGCAGATCCTGCCGAAGCGATTCCCGAACGCGAAGCTGGTGTATCTGTCCAGCCGAACCTACGGCGGTTTCGCGAGAACCAGGCTCAATCCGGAGCCATACGCCTATGAATCGGGCTTCTCGGTCAAATGGCTGATCGAGCGTCAGATCAAGGGGGACGCGGATCTGAATTTCGACGCGACAAAGGGGGTGGTGAAGGCGCCCTGGCTAAGCTGGGGCCCATATCTCTGGGCAAACGGCTCGACCAAGCGCGCGTCCGACGGCTTCTATTATGAGCGCGACGACTTTGCAGCCGACGGCACGCATCACTCACAGGCCGGCTCGGCCAAGATCGGCCGGCGGATGGTTCAGTTCTTCCGCACCGATTCGACCGCGCGGCCATGGTTTCTGGCCGCAAAGTAGCGGAACGCCACAAGCCGCGAAGTGCGACGTCCTCAACTCGCGGCCGCAGCGAGCTCTTCCTCCGCGTGCATCGGCGCCGTCAGACGGGGTGTCGAACTGCCCGTGTAGAAGCTGTGCGCATTCAGCAGCGGATCGAGCCCTTCTTCCGCCATCCAACCTTCGATTTCCTTGATCGTGTGCCGAAACTGATAGCGAGGCAGCAGCGTGTCGAAGCAATAGAAGACTTGCGCCCAGTACCGTTCCTTCATCGACATCTTGCTGATCTCAAAGAACGGCAAATCCCGGCCGATGCGGCGATAAGACTTCCAGAAGAAGAATTGCACGATCGGGTATCCGCCCAGCACGATCCCATGCGCGATGAAGCGGAGCAGGCTCGTCGGCATGCGATAGCCCTGGCCGAAAGTGATGAAATCGCGGGCAAAGTAGGGCATGCGCCATTCCGGACCTTCCCAGTAGGTGGGGTAGATCCAGATCACGCAGGTGGTCTCGTCCTTGAGCATCTTGCGGAACTTGGCGAATGCCAGGCGCGTGTCGTTGGTGTGATGCAGGACGCCGAGGCTCATGCCGTAGTCGAAGGAGCGCTCCTTGAGCGGGGCCTCCATGATGTTGCCCTGGATGTAATCGAGGTTGGGCATGTCGCCGAAACGAGCGATCGATTTTTCCTGGGAGGCAACTCCGAGGTCGAGTCCGACCACGTTTTGCTCCGGCGACTGGCGGGCGAGGACCGCTGTCTTCTCGCCGCTGCCGCAGCCCGCGTCGAGCATCCAGTCGCCGGCGAGCGGCTGGCGGCGAGAGAGGAGCTGGCCGCGGACCCACCCGATGTAGACCTCGTCATCGAAACCGTAGCAGCGTTCGCCTTCGAACATGCCATTCCAGCGCGACAGCCACTGGAAGGAAAACCGCTTGCAAACCTCGGCGACATCGTCCGCAACTTTGACCAGGCGCGGGACGCCATTCTCGATGGGATAAGTTCGATTGCAGCCGACGCAACGCAATTTGCCACGCATGACGCGAATGGGCGTTTCGTCGTTGACTTCCGCAAGTTGAATGTCCGCCCGGCATTCGGGACAGGCGAGCTTCTCGACCAGGCAACGTCGCATTCGACGGATCTCCATATAGCAGGGGCTTGAGCGCCAGGGAACGCTCGAGCCCAGTTATATTATCTATTCGACGCAAATTATCAATATATCCGAAATTGCCTATTTCAACTGACAGGAGTAATCGGAAGATTCACGAAATATTTGCTGGCTTTTGTCCGTCCAGCTGACCTATAATCACTTTGCTTTTCTTCCTTCACGGAAGATGCCAAGGCTGGCGTTTTTCTCACTGGAAAGGAGTCCATCCGTGCTGAATTCCAAGAATCCTCCACGCGTTGCGGTGTACGGCTCCGAGGTCAAGACCAAGGGGCGCGGCGTCGGCTTGTGGACGTCGGGCTATCATGGCACCATCACCGCCGCCGGCGCCGAGCCGGTCTTCCTGAAGCCGGCGACCGGATCGAAGCCCTGGGGCGAGATCCTGCACAACTTCGTCGGCGTCGTCGCCTGCGGCCACGACCAGGGCGGGAAGATGGGCGATATCGAATCGCTCTGCCTGTGGTGTCGAGAGAATCAGTTCCCGCTGCTGACAATCGACCAGGCCCTCCTCGCGATGAACTCCGCCTTCGGCGGCCTCAACTTCAATGACCTATCGCGCGAAATGCCGGAGGCCCTCCAACACCGCCATCCCCCCGAGCCCGGCCTGCGCCACGCGATCAATGTGACGCCCGGCACCCTCATGTCGCGCATCTACGGCGAAGGCGAAATCGTCGTCAACAGCGAACATCGCCAGGCGATACAGCGCGTCGCCCGCGGTTTCGTCGCGACCGGCGTCGCCCTGGACGGCGTCATCGAAGCCGTCGAGCACGCCGACGAAAGCTGGTTCGCCGTCGGCGTCCAGTGGCAGCCAGCGTCGCCGTCCGCGTCGGGCCTGGACATCCAGGTGTTCCGCGCCCTGATCGATGCGTCGCAGAAGCCCGAAGTCGCGACGCCGTCGCAGCCGGCACGCAAGATGGCGATGGCGGGGTGAGACGAGATCAGCAAGACGCAATCGAGCCGTCCACGTGAAATGCAGCAATGCAATCGCGCGTGCGGTTCGTTTTTTGCGCCGGCTAGATACAATGTTCAAATCTGAGAATTGAAGCGAATGTCCAACCGGAGCATCCATGACCGTCACCTGGCACGGCGTCTATCCCGCCTCGACAACGCAGTTCAATTCGGACCAGTCGCTCAACATTCCAGCGACATTGCAACATGTCGAAAAGATGCTCGCGGCCGGCATGCATGGCATGATCATGCTCGGCTCTGTCGGCGAGAACACTGCGCTCGAGTACGCCGAGAAGCTCGACGTGCTCAAGGCGACCGTCGCCCATGTGAAGCGGCGCGTGCCGGTGCTGACCGGCGTTGCCGAGACGACGACGCGTCTGGCGTGCCGATTTGCCGAGGACGCGAAGAAAATCGGCGTCGACGGCCTGATGGTGTTGCCGGCGATGATCTACAAGGCCGATCCGCGCGAGACGATGACGCATTTTCGCACCGTGGCCCGCGCTACCGATTTGCCGATCCTCGTCTACAACAATCCGCCGGCGTACGGCGTCGATATCACGCCGGCGATGTTCACGGAACTGGCGGACGAAAAGACGCTGGTGGCGATCAAGGAATCGTCGGATAATGTGCGGCGCATCACCGACATCAAGAACCTCTGCGGCGATCGCTATATTCTCTTTTCCGGTGTTGATGATCTCGTGCTCGAAAGCGTGATGCTCGGCTCCGTCGGCTGGGTGTCGGGCCTGGTCAACGCGTTTCCGCACGAGTCGATTCGGCTGTGGAACCTTGCGACGTCCGGCAACTATGCGGAGGCGCTCAAGATTTATCGCTGGTACACGCCGCTCCTGCATCTGGACACTCACGTCAAGCTCGTGCAATATATCAAGCTCACCGCCGCAGAGTGTGGCTACGGCACCGAGACGACGCGAGCCCCGCGGTTGCCCCTGGTGGGCCGCGAGCGCGAGGAGATTCTCGCGATCATCCGCAAGGCGCTGGCGACGCGGCCGTGAATTTTCTCCCCTCTCCCTCTGGGAGAGGGGCCGGGGGTGAGGGCCGAACTTCCGGCGACACTGAGTCAATCCATGAATCAAGAAAGCTGGCAAACGAATCGAGCTCGCAAACTGCGTCGCGACTTGACGCTCGCGGAGAAGATCC
>DASRSQ010000386.1:0-5245 GCA_035656475.1 Gemmataceae bacterium
CTTGAACGCGCTCAGCGATTTCAACAATTCTCGCCGCGCGTCCAGCACCTTCGCCTCGCTCGGAAACTCGCGACGGCCCAGCACCGGACCGATCGGCAACTGCGGCTGCCGCTGAATCCATGCCCGCGCGATGCGCCAGTCGTGGGCATTCGCGGCGGCCGGCGTCAGGTACACGATATGCCAGCCGTTGGCGGCGGCGGCGGTCAGTGTCTTGGCGGCCTTGTCATCCAGCTTGTCGCTGATGAGCGTCTCGTCCGCATCAAGGATCAGGAGCGGTGCGTCCTTGGGCCAGACGAAGAGGCGGCCTCCATCGTTGACGTTTTCCGGCCGGTCGCGCGTGTCAATAAAATGCGTGAAGAACTCCGCCATCTCGGCCTTGCCCACGGGCCAGGCGAGCGAGGCACGCCCGTGCTCGTCGGTCTTGACCTCTTCCGAACGCCGTTCCTTTCCGGGCACGATCGGTCCCTGAAATACGATCTTCTGGCCGCCGAGCCGGCCCGATCCAAGGTCGGGGGGCGGTACGAAGAGCTGGGCGACGGCGTTCGGTGCATCGTCGGGAGTATAGAGGGCATCGAGCGCGATGATTTGTAGCGATGCCGGGCGCGAGCGCGGAAACAGCCAGTAGACCAGGCCGCCCAGGATCAGGCTGCAAATCACGATCAGCACAAGGACCGGCTTCCACGCTTGAATACGCCGCTGGGCCAGCGATCCTTTGAGTTGCCGGGCAAGCGCGTCCGCATGTTCGGATTTGGAATCAGCCATCCCTTCCAGTCTAAGCGACCGGTCTATTCGGTGCAATTAGGAATGTGATTCACCAAAGCTTTGCAGAACGGGTTTGGATTTGACATCCATCTGGAAATATGAGAGATTTTGTCTGCTATTCATCTTCATTTCTGGAGGCAAAACCATGTCCCCTTTCACCGGCGGAAGGCGGCGCGCCTTCACGCTCATCGAACTGCTGGTCGTGATCGCCATCATTGCGATCCTCATCGCCCTGCTCGTTCCCGCGGTCCAGAAGGTCCGCGATGCGGCCGCCCGCACGCAATGCACCAACAACCTCAAGCAGATCGCGCTTGGCGTCCACAATCTGTACGGCACGTACAAGGCGCTGCCCCCCGCCGCCGCCCCCGATGGCTGGACCGCCACCACGCTCGCGGCGAAGCCTTACAACGGCGCCCCGTACACGCTCTTTTGCTGGCTGCTCCCCTGGGTCGATCAGCAACCGCTCTTCACCGCGCAGACGACCGGCAACTCGCCGCCAGGCGCATACTGCGGCGGCCAATACATGAAACCGGTGCCCGTGTACCTGTGCCCTGCCGATCCCACGGCCAGCGGCGGCATGAGCCAAACCACCAACGGCGGCGCCAACGGCTTCGCGGTCAGTAACTACATCTGCAATTACCTCGTCTTCGGCAATCCCAACGCGACCAGCGACTTCGCTTGCATCCAGGGCAATTCCACCTTCGCCACCATCTCCGATGGCCTGTCCAACACCATCTTCTTCGGCGAAGCGTACGGCTCCTGCGGCCTGGGCACGGGCAGTCCCGCCGCGAGCAGCTCGTCGGCGTCGCTCTGGGCCGACTCGACGCAGGAATGGCGGCCGATCATGTGCCACAACACACAGCCGAACAAATCGGTGTCGCCGGGCTATGCGCCTTGCTTGATGTTCCAGGTGCAGCCGACGATGTATGGTACCTGCGACCCGAGCCGGGCCCAGTCAGGCCACTCGGGCGGCATGAACGCCGCGCTCGGCGACGGTAGTGTCCGCTTTCTCACCGGCAGCATGACGGCGACACAATGGGCCGCCGCCTGCGATCCACGCGACGGCCAGGTGCCCGGCTGGGATCAATAAGGAGTATTCAAGCATGTTGCCCAATCACCGCAGCCGCGACCGTGAGGGAGCGATCCCTTGCGGTCGCGGCAGTTTGTGCCTCTTCGTGCTGTGCCTTCTATTTGGATGCAGCAACGCGCCGCCTCTGCCGAAGACATTCCCCGTGACGGGCACGGTGGCCTATCAAGATGGCAAGCCGCTGAACGGCGGTTCGATCCAGCTCAAGTCCGCGAGCGATCCCTTGCTGCGCGTCGTCGGCGACATCCAGTCCGACGGCAGCTTCAAGCTGAAGACGATCAAGGACGCCATCGCCGACGGCGCTCCGGAGGGGGAGTATCAGGTCATCATCACGTTGCCTCGCCCCGGCCACGATCCCAACGATCCCGCGGCGGCGCAAAAACGGCAAGAGCCGATCACGCTCGAGAAGGCGTACAAGATCGAGGCGAAGCCGAACACGCTCAAGATCGAGCTGCCGAGTCCGGGGCCAGCGTGATGCTTGCTGGCATCTGAGTTATCGCGTATATTGCAATCGGCTCTTGGTCCAAATGGAAAAACGCTATGAGCACATTGACGCTTGCGAAATCATCTGAAGATACAGACATCGCTGACGATGAGCTTTACGAGGTAATCGACGGCAAACGCGTGAGGACGCCCGCAATGGCTGCATTTGCTACCTGGATCGCTTGCGAGTTGTACCGCCATCTTGGGAATTTTGCAAACGCCGATCTTGGCCGGGCCGTCACGGAGATGCTTTTCCATCTGCCTGCACCGATCGATCGCGATCGCAGACCCGATGTCGCGTTTGTGTCGTACCAGCGTTGGGCCAAGAATCGACCGATTCCACGTCAGGGTAGGGGCTGGGATGTCATTCCCAATATAGCGGCCGAGGTCGTCAGCCCGACAGACATTGAGGAAGAGCTCGACGACAAGATTGCCGAGTATTTTCGCGCGGGCGTTCAGCTCGTCTGGGTTGTCTATCCGAACCAGAGCAAGATCCTCGCCTATTCTTCGCCGACGCAAATCAAAGTAGTGTTGAGAGACGACGATCTCGACGCAGGCGAACTCTTGCCCGGATTTCGCCTGCGGCTTGCGGAGTTGTTTGCCGACGCTGCTGAACCGCTGACATCGAACGGCAAATCGGATTAGGCATCATTTCGACGCTGATACAAATCAGCCGTCTGCGACAAGCCAACCGGCGCATCGATCGGTTGCACCCCGGCATCGCGCATCGTGAGGCGTTGCACCGCCTGCAAGCCCGAGCGCGTGCCCGGAAGCCATCCCAGCGTCGATCCCACGACGGCGATGCCGAGGGCGCCAGCGAAAAAGTAGGCCCGCAGCTCAAGCACCGTTTGCGTGGCTGCCTCGATGGCTACCTGATTGGCCCAATCCGCTGCTGTATCCGGCGGCAGTTTGCTCGTGGCCCTGGCGCCGGCGATCGCCCCCGTCGCCGCGCATGCGCCAAAATAGAAGATCAGAAACCATAGAAATCCGACAACGAACTTTCTCATGCTTCCTTCAATGTGCTATCGGGCATCGCGTTCGCATTCCGCGAACACGTCTTTTCCGAAATGTCGAATTATGCCGCGCTTTTGCACTTCGTTGTAGCCACGCCGGTAGTTCATTTGGTCGAATGTAGTCATGCAGCCAGCATTGCTGATCCATACGCCGTAGCGTTCTCGAAGAAGGTCTTGATAGTCGCCAGGGTGTGGCTCGGCAGGCTTTCCACCGGTCTTGATCTCGAAATGGCCTTTTGCCAGATCGATCTCAGCATCCGCGCGTCCGCGCGCCGTCTCCGGCGGGACGTGCGGATTGACGTAGTTCCATCCCGCCGGCACTGCTACTGCTGTGAACATCAGGCCGGTGATGACGACAATTTGAAGTCGCGTGGCTTTCACGACGCCGCCACCTTCTCCTCTTCCTTCACGCGCTGGGGCACCGCACGCAGGCCGGTCGCCCCCGACGACGCGATCTGTTGCTGATCGCCGGCCTTGCCTGCTTCGTGGTATTCGGCGTCCTGGTTGACTTCCCAGAGGTTGTAGACGTTCGAGCCGGCGACGATGTTCTTCGCGCACAGCATCGCCGTCATCATGGCGTGATCCTGGTTGTTGTACTTGTGCATGCCGTTGCGACCGACCAGGTGCAGGTTCGGATAGTTCTTGTCCAGTTCCTGACGAATCGTGTCGACGTGCTTCGAGTACTCATCGTCGTACACCGGATACGCCTTCGGTTGACGCACGACCGTGCCATCGACGATATCTTCGGGTTGCGCGAGACCGATCTTCAGCAGCTCACGCTTCGCCTGCTCGATCAGGTCGGCGTCGGTCGAATTCCACAGGCCGTCCCCTTCGAAGCAGAAATATTCCAGGCCGTAGCAAGTCATCGTCGGGTCCGGCACCATCTCGGGGGACCAGCTCTTGAAGTTCTGAATGCGGCCGACCTTCACGCTCGGGTCGTGGATGTAGATCCAGTTGTCCTCGAACGCGTTGCGGTCCTTGAGGATCAGCACCACCGTGAGGAAATCGCGATATTTCAACGAATCCGCGGCCTTGATGACGTGCTCGGGCATCCTCGGCGTGATGCCATTGACGAGCTGCTTCATTGGGGCGGACGAGATCACGTGCTTCGATTCGATGCTGTGTTTGTTGCCCTGCTGATCCTGATACGTCGTGGTCCAGAGGTGCGCGTCGGCGTCATAGTGCAGGCCGACGACCTTCATGCCCATCTCGATGTTATTGCCCATCGCCTTGATCTTGTCGGCGGCGGCATCCCACATCATGCCCGGCCCGCGACGCGGATAGCGGAACGTGTCGATCAGCGTCTTGATGACCTTGCTCTTGTCGGCGCCGGCGGCCACTGGCTTCGGCTTGAACACCGCGTTCCAAACAGCCGACCACAGCGACAGGCCCTTGATGCGCTGGGCGGCCCAGTCGGCGCTGATGTCTTTGCACGACATGCCCCAGACTTTTTCGGTGTACGTCTTGAAGAAGATGTTGAAGAGGCGCTTGCCGAACTGGTTCGACACCCAGTCTTCGAAGTTCTTCGGATTCTTGACTGGGAACAGCTTCGCCCAGAAATACGAGGTCATGCAGTGCGTCGATTCGAAGATCCCCAGCTTCATGAGCGCTTCGGTCGCTTTGAGGGGATACGAGAAGAACGAGTCGCGATAGAAGATTCGGCTCGAGCGCGGCCGATCGAGCATGTCGTCGGGCAGCAGCTCGGTCCAGAGATCTTCGACTTCCTTCGACTTCGAGAAGAAGCGATGGCCGCCGATGTCGAAGTGATAGCCCTTGTACTTCGCCGTGCGAGCGATGCCGCCGACGTAGACGGGATCGGCTTCCAGGATCGTGACGGGCACGTTGTCCTTGGACAGCAGATAGCCCGCGGTGAGACCGGCCGGACCAGCTCCGATAATTG
>DASRSQ010000387.1:0-1981 GCA_035656475.1 Gemmataceae bacterium
ACCACGGGAGTTAGGGATTTGGAAGTCATACCTGGGTTGCGTATAACGCATACCAGCAATGCACTTCGGTGCGGCCATGCTTAAAATTGGCTTAACTGTATGTTTTGTAATTATAATTTCTATCTGTGGAGAGCCGGATCCAAGGATTGACGAATCTCGTCACGCCTCTCCATTGACGCCGAATCGGAGCTTCGCGGGCCGCCAGGTTTGCTAAAAAGACACGCCTTTCCCCTTACCTGGGGGCTATTTGGCCTTCTCCGCCCGGCTGAGCAGAAACACGCCCTGCTCCCCGAACATGTTCCAGAACCACCACGGCGCGTTGAAGCGCAGCGGCCGCCCGTAAAGATCGAGCGCGACCGCACGCTCCATCTTGACGTTGATCTCGTCGCAGAGCTGCACGAAATCCTTGATCGTGCAGAAATGGATATTCGGGGTGTCGTACCAGGTCGCCGGCAGATTCTCCGTGCGCGGCATGTGGCCACCGACCAACAGTTGGAGCCGCATTTTCCAGTGGCCGAAATTCGGAAACGACACGATGGCCCGGCTACCGATCCGCAGCAGATTTTCCAGCACCGCCTTCGGTTGCCGCGTCGCTTGCAAAGTCTGCGACAGGATCACGTAGTCGAAGGCATCGTCGGGATAGTTGACGAGATCGGTGTCGGCGTCGCCCTGCACCACTGCGAGCCCCTTGGCGACACAGTGATTGACGCCCTCGCGCGACAGTTCGATGCCGCGGCCGTCGACGCCGCGCGTCTCGAGCAGTTGCAGGAGGTCGCCGTCGCCGCAGCCGACGTCCAGGACCTTCGAATTGGGTTCGATCATCTCGGCCAGCAGGAGATGGTCGCCGCGATAACGGCCTTTCTGGCGGTAGCGCTTTCGGGACGGCGCGCTGTCATCCAGCGGCAGTGTGGGTTGCGGCACGCTCATCTCAACTCACCAGCCGCCGTCAGCCCACGGCTATGGCCTGCCGATTCCAGAAACGCGCGTGCGATGTCGAAAAATTCCGGAACGTCGAGCAGGAAGGCATCGTGGCCGCGATCGGTCTCGATCTCCGCGAAGGAGACACGCGCGCCGCCGGCATTGAGCGCATGAACGGTCGCACGCGATTCTGACGTCGGAAACAGCCAGTCGCTGGTGAACGACACCACGCAGAACCGGGTCCGGGTGCCGCGAAACGCGGCCGCCAGCACGCCGTCATGGTCGGCCGCGATGTCGAAATAGTCCATCGCCCTCGTCAGATAGAGATAGCTGTTGGCATCGAAGCGCTCGACGAAGGAGGAACCCTGGTGGCGAAGGTAGCTCTCCACCTGAAAGTCAGCGTCGAAGGAAAACGTCGGCAGCTCGCGGTCCTGCATCCGGCGCCCGAACTTGCGATGCAGCGCCGCATCCGACAGATAGGTGATGTGCGCGGCCATGCGCGCGACGCCGAGTCCCCGCGCCGGATGCGTGCCTTGCTCGACATAGCGGCCATCGCGCCAGTCCGGATCGGCCATCACGGCCTGCCGTCCCAGTTCATGAAACGCGATGTTCTGCGCTGAGTGGCGCGTGCTGCACGCGATCGGCAGCGCGGAGAACACGCGCTGCGGATAGGCCACGCACCATTGCAGAACCTGCATGCCGCCCATGGAGCCGCCGACCACAGCGAACAGCGTATCGATGCCGAGGCGATCGATCAGCATCGCCTGCGCGCGGACCATGTCGGGAATCGTGATGACCGGAAAATCCAGTCCCCACGCCTTGCCCGTCGCCGGATTCATGGAGGCTGGACCCGTCGAGCCCATGCAGCCGCCGATCACGTTCGTGCAGATGATGAAATATCTGTCGGTGTCGAGCGGCTTGCCCGGCCCCACCAGCGTCACCCACCAGCCGGACTTGCCGGTGACGGGATGAACGTTGGCGACATGCTGATCGCCGGTCAGCGCATGGCAAACCAGGATCGCATTGGATTTATCGGCATTGAGCTTGCCGTAGGTCTGATAGG
>DASRSQ010000388.1:0-7783 GCA_035656475.1 Gemmataceae bacterium
CCGGCAAGGAGCTGCCGATCAAGATCAAGGGGCACGCCGGTGCCGTCACCAGTCTGGCCTTCAATCGCGATGGCAACTGGCTCGCCTCAGCCAGCAAGGACCGCACCGTCAAGATCTGGGATGTCATCACCGGCATGGAAGTCCGCACCCTCAAATCGTCCAGCAAGGAAGACGCTGCCGACGTCAGCGGCGTCTCGTTCAGTCCCGACGGCGCCCGCATCGCCTGGGCTGACCGCAATGGCATGGTCAGAATCTTCGATGCGGCAAAAGGGGACGAGCTCCGCATCATCCAGGCCCACACCGACGGCGCTACCTTCGTCACCTATAGCCCGACGGGCGGCATCATCGCTTCCGCGGGACAGGACGGCAAGATCGTCCTCTGGGACGCCGACAAGGGGGAACTCCCGCTGCTGACCTGCAAGGGGCACGGCGCCGGCATCATGGGCATCTCCTTCAGCCGCGACGGCAATCGCATCGCCTCCGCGAGCAAGGACGGCACCGTCAAGCTGTGGGACGCCCGCAGCGGCCAGGAACTCCAAACCTTCCGCGGCCACGACGATCTCGTTACCAGCGTCTCGTTCAGCCCCGATGGCACGCGCGTGGCGTCGGCGAGCCTTGACAAGACCTTGAAGGTGTGGAACGCCGCGACTGCGGAAGATTTGAAGGTCTTCAAAGGCCAGCACACCAAGGCGGTCGCCGCCGTGGCGTACAGCTCCGATGGCACGAACCTCTACAGCCGAGACGAGACCGGCCGCGTGGCGGTGTGGAATGCTCAGACCCAGACTCTCACGCAGTTGAAAGACATCAAGGCCGCCGACTTCGGCGCGACGCGAGCCTCGCTGAGTCCGGACCGCAAGAAGATCGCGGTACCGTTCGCGAACTGGTTTTACGTCGTCGATCTGCAGGTGACCAAGCCGGTGGCCGAGTATCGCGAAAGCATGAGTCGGATCAAACCATGGTGGCACGCGGAGCGGGCCGAGCAGTTCGACAAGGACAAGAAGCCGTTCGCCGCCGCGTTTCACTGGGCCGTACTGGTGCGGGCGGAGCCCGCAACGCAGAAGCATCGCGAGCACTTCGACAAGGCATGCGGCCAGCTTGCCGCGTGGGAAGTCGCGAACCTGCGCCGCGTCGCGGGCCTGTCGGCGGAGAAGAAGTAACGAATGGCCTCGCTTACGCGTCGGGCTTGTATCTGCTCTAACCCGACGCGTGAGCGAGGCTCGCAGTCTTCCAGTTGGAGACAACATCGATGCCCTGGCAGTTGCGTCATGAAGGATCGCCGGAAGTTTTGTTGGATCTCTCGCCGCAAGAGATCGTGGACGGCCTGCGTGACGGCATGTGGGAGACGACCGACGAGGTGCTCGGCCCCGGCGAGGCTGCGTGGCGCAAGATCGAGGCGCATCCGCAGTTTGTGGAGGTCGCGGAGGAGCTTGCGGTCCCGCCGCCGGTTCGGCACGAGGAACCGAGCAGCCTCGACATGAACGCGCTCATCGACGTCTGCCTCGTCCTCCTGATCTTTTTCATGATCACGACGGCGTACGCGGCACTCGTGCAGAAATCAGTCCCGCTGCCGACCACGAAGACCGACGCCAAGGGCATGCGTGTGCTGCGTGTCGATCAGGTCAAGAGCCAGATGATCCGCGTGCAGGCGTACCGCGACAAGTCGGGCAAGATCAACGTCCTCGTGCAAAACCAGACGGTGAAAGACGCGGTGTCGGCCGATGGCAAGATCGACGTGGACAGGGTGCGCGACGCGATTGAGCCGTACGTCAAGGGGGAGGACCGCAAGACGGAGGTGCTGCTCGATGCGCGCGAGGTCACGTGGGAGAACGTGATCCAGATCCAGGATGGCGCCCGGGCTGCGGGCGTGCAGATTGTGCATCATCTGCTTTTGAAAAAGTGATTGGGAGGGGGGCATGAATCCGACGCCAAAGCGGCCCGGCAAGGTCACCTTTGTAGGCGTCACGCTGATCGTGCTGGGCGTGTTGCCGCTATTGAGCAACGCCGTCGAAGTGCCGGGGCTGGTGTCGGCAAGTCTCAGCGAACCGCCGGCGGAGGGCGCCAAGGCGGAGGTGGGGTTACTATTCGACAGCAGCATTCACCACACGTTCGCCAGCGAGACGAGCGCGTATTATCCCATCAAGTATGCAATTCTGATGGGCACGCTGCTGGTATGCATCGCCCAGATCGCGTGCGGCATCGGCTTGCTGAAGCTAAAGCCGGCGGCGCGCACCTGGTCGCTCGCCGTCATACTCACCGCCCTGGTCCTGTCGATTCTTGGCAACGTGCATTTTCTCACGCTGATTCCATCGATGCAGCACGTGATGACGTCAAGAATGGTTCCAGCGCAGCAGGAAGGGCCGCAGATGCCCATTGATTTCATCGAAACGGTCGTTGCCGTAGTTCTATACGTGTTTGCCGGCGGTATGTTGGTCACTCAAATGGCGATCTATGTAACTCTGTTTGCCGTGACAAGCTCGGCCAGCACGAGTGCGGCGTTCGATCCCGCAGCCGCGATGCCGTTGCCGGACGACGAGGGGGAACGTGTGCCGCAGCGTTCGCGCTACGAGGGGTACGACGACACCTATGGGGGATAGTCCGCCACGCAGGGACTCCTCGTTCCCACGCAGAAGCCTGGAAACGGGGAATGTGCCTGAAGGCCAGCAACGCGAGCCGACCTGTTTCAATGCAAATAGACTTACCCCTGTCGTGCAAATCGATTACACTGACAGACGGAAATCGGCTCGCGAAGTAAATTAGAGATCATGTCATGCCGATCCGGGTCAAGTGCGACAAATGCAAGAAGACGCTGAGCGTGAAGGATCACCTGGCGGGGAAGAAGATCAAGTGTCCGCTCTGTCAGGGAGTGGTCGCGGTGCCGTTGGCATCGCCGACGAAGGAGCCGCCGGCCACCGCGAAGCAGGGGGTTGATCCCGCGAAGAAGCCGGCCCCGAAGGCGACGTCGGAAACGAGCGTCAAGAAAGCCACCACCGCCAAGACCGTCGCCAAGCCCGCTCCCGGCAAACCCGAGACGAACGGCGCCCCATCCTCCAACGGTGAAAAGACTAACGGCAAAGCTCCGACGCCCGTGGAGGAGCCTCCCGCAAATCTCGAGGAGGAAGCGCTGGCGGCACTCGCCGACGAAGCGCCTCCGGCACCCGAAGAAGGCCAGACGCCCAAGACGATCGATTTCAAATGCCAGTGGTGCGACGAGGACCTGAAGCTGCCTATCGAACTGGGCGGGAAGCAGGCCCAGTGTCCGAACCCCGAGTGCAAGCGCATCATCAAGGTACCGATGCCGAAAGTCGAGGAGAAAAAAGACTGGCGCAAGATGGACCGCAAGGGCCCGGCCGCGGCGCTGATCAATCAGCCCGAGGCCCTCGAGAATGCCTGGGGCACGGAAGAAGCAAGCAAGGCCCGCTCGGATTCGCTGGCCCAGGCAGGCATCGGCGTTCCCGAAAAACCGCGGCGCGGCGTGCTTGGCTGGCTGAAGGTCGGCGCGGCTGTCGTTGGCGTGCTCACGATCCTTGCGGCTCTAATTACCTTCGGACTGAGGACCATTTCCACCAAGCGCGAAGACCTTTCTCTCAAAGAGATCGAGAAGTGGACAGCCGATAGCGGCAAGGTCACCGATCCGATCCTGCGAGGCGAAGTGCACCGCACGCTGGTGCTCTATCACCTGCGCGGCCTGCAACCCAAACCGGGCGTGGTGGCGAAAGACTTCAGTGCCGGTTCGAATCGCGTCACGACTGACGGCACGACCGATGAAGCGCCGCACCTGAACGAGCAATTTTTCCTGATCGACCTGGCCCTGGCACGCTCCGAAGTCAAACCCGCCGACGGTAACGATGAGTTGACGATCGAGAAAAAAGACAAGGAATGGGACCAGGCCCAGAAGGACATCAAGTCGGCACTGGAAAAGATTCCCGCGCGCGAACTCCAGCTGATCGCTCTGCGTCGGCTTGGTCATGCGCTGCGGGACAAAAGGCCTCTGGTCGCCATCGCCCTCGCGGGCAGCCTTGGCGATCCGGCGGCGAAAAAACGCCATCCTGCATTCCGTCAGCAGATCGCCTTCGTCTTTCACAAAAACATGCTCGACAAGATGCCTGACATCAAGGAACCGAATCTGGCGGACCTCAAAGAGCTGGACGCGTCCAGGTCCGACTTGCGTGTCGGCTTTGCTGAAGGACATGCCCTCAAGGACAATTACGAGCAGGCGTTCAAGATCGCCAACTTCCCCGGTCCGGAGTTCGATCGGCTCGACGCAAACCTGGAGATCGCAGCGACCGCGCTGCTGGACAAGAAGAATGACAAGGCTGCCGAGGCGTTCAAGACCGCGCTGGAGCTGGCGAAGAACCCGAATACGCTGCCGAGCCCAACGATCTGGCACTGGTTCGAACTGGCTCGCATCGGCATCCGCCTGGAAGACCCCGCGGCGCCGGAAATCGTCAAGGCGTTGCCCGCGCCGTTCAAGGCGCGGGCCCAGCTCGAAATCGTTCTCGCCCAGTGCGACAAATCAACTTCGCCCCAGGACACGAGCATCCTGGCCGAGCTCGAAGCGGCGAAGGAAAAAGATCGCACGTCGCTCGCGCTCGGCTGGACCGCGCTGGCCCGCCAGCACGCCCGCACCGGCGGCAGCCACAGCCGGCTCGAAAAGACGCTAGAGCAATCGAGCCTGAGCCCGGACGAGAAGGTGCTGATCCGCCCCATGATCGAAATCGGCTGGTACCAAGGACTCCTGAAGTAGGGATGAGGGATTAGGGCCCTCAACCCCTCACCCCTCACCCCTCACCCCTCACCCCTCACCCGACGACTATGAAACATTTGCTTGGGCTCGAGGAACTGAGTCGCGAAGAGATCGTGACGATTCTCGATCTGGCGGAGACGTTCACGCGCGACGCGGAGTCGCTGCGGCGGAAGCGGACCGATCTCGCGGGCAAGGTCGTCGTCAATCTCTTCTTCGAGCCATCCACGCGCACACGCATGAGCTTCGGCCTGGCGGCCAAACGCATGGGCGCCGAGGTCATGGATTTCTCCCCCTCCGGATCCAGCACCAGCAAGGGGGAGACCTTCATCGACACCGCCAAGAACATCGAGGCGATGGGGATCGATCTCGTCGTCGTCCGCCATTCGGCCACTGGCGCGCCGCATCTTTTATCGCAGCATCTCAAGGTCGGCATCATCAACGCCGGAGACGGCGCTCACGAGCATCCCACGCAGGGCCTGCTCGACATCTTCACCATTCGCCAGATTCGCGGCCGGCTCGAAGGCCTGACCGTCGGCCTGGTGGGTGACATCACCCATAGCCGGGTGGCGCGCAGCAACATCCACGGCTTGACGAAACTCGGCGCGAAGGTGATCGTGTGCGGACCGCCGACGCTGGTGCCTCGCGATATCACGGAGCTGGGCGTGGAAGTGTCGCATCGGCTTGACCACGTGCTGCCGCGCTGTGATGTGATCAACATGCTGCGCATCCAGTTCGAACGGCAGCGCAACGGCCTGTTTCCTTCGATCCCCGAATATGCGCGCCTTTTCGGCATGGATAGCGAACGCCTGAAGCGCGCCAAGCCTGATCTATTGCTGCTAGCGCCTGGCCCCATCAATCGCGGCGTCGAGATCACTCCTGAAGTCGCCGACGGCCCGCATTCCGCGATTCTGCGTCAGGTCACCAACGGCCTGGCCGTTCGCATGGCAATCCTGCAACTGCTGTGCGCGCATCAGGACCGTGGATAGCCAGCATGTAGCGAGTTCAACCGCCGCCGCTGACCGAAGGAATGAAGTGCACCTCGCTGTTCTGCGGTACCGCTGCGCCCAGGCCTTCGCGCGAGACCTGGCCATCGATGACAACCGCGATGCCAGGGCGCAGATCGTTTCCCTGAACAAGGCGCGTCTTGATGCCAGGATGTTGCGAGTCCATCGATTCGATGATTTCGCCAAGCGTGACGCCGGTTGCCAGCACCGATTCGCGTTCGCCGGTGAGGTGCCGCAGCAGAGCAGGAATCCAGACAGTTGGCATGGCCCTAAGCCCGTAGGGAGAGGCGAGCAACGCTAGCCCAAACGCATCAGCTTAAGTACCGGGAGCGAGAGGGAGCCGCGAGCGAAACTGCCCTGGCTGCTCGATCACCTACATCAAACCCGCCGCAATCACTTGCCACTCGACACTTCCTGGACATAAATCGCGTATTCGCCATCGCGGTTGGAAATCCAGGCGAGTTTGCGCGCGTCGGGAGACCAGGCGGCCCAGTGATCGCTGCCGGGGTGCTGGCTAAGGTTCTGCTGGCCGGTGCCGTCGGGGTTCATCAGGTAAATCTCATAGTTGCCGTCGCGATTGGACGTGAAGGCGATCTTCTTGCCGTCGGGCGACCAGACTGGCCAGGTGTCGATGCGTGGATGATCGGTCAGACGTTTCTGCTCGCTGCCGTCGGCGTTCATGACCCAGATATCGAGATTGCCGGCCCGGGCGCTGACGAAGGCAATCCGTTTGGAATCGGGGGCCCAGGTCGGCGAATGATCGATGGCAGGATCGGTGGTCAGCGCCTTCATCGCGGAGCCATCGGCGTTCATGATCCAGATGTCCTGGTTCTTGTTGCGCGTGCTGGTCCAGGCGATCTTCTCGCCGTTGGACGAATAGCGTGGCGATTCCTCGAACGCGGTCTTGTGCGGCAACAGATTCTTCTGTCCCGAGCCGTCGGCATTCATGAGGTCGAGTTGCAGCTTGCCGTCGGTGCCTTGCAGGATGTCGTAGACGAAGAGAATGCGTTTGGAGTCACGCGACCAGCAACCGTCGAACTGCGGATTGGGCGCCTTGGGCAGGAGTTGCGTCAATTCAGTGCCATCGATGTTGACGGTCCAGAGTCCCATCTTGCCGCCGTAGTTGACGCGGGTGAAGAGGAACTTTTTGCCATCGGGGGACCATTGCAGGTGTTGCAGAAAGCCCGAGAGTTTGAGAAGGCGAGTCGGGCCAGGCCGAGAATCGGGTTTCTTGTCTTTGGTTTGGGCGAAGCAGATTTCAGCGCAGAGCACGCTGAGAGCGCAGAGAATCGTCGCACAAACGAGCAGTCGCCGACACGGCAAAGCTGCCGCGGGAAAGACGTTTTGGCGCGCCCCTCTTTGCCTTCCAATCCAATCAATGTCTTGAGCCTCACGGATCGCTGGTCCCGTTTGCAGCGATTTTCCGCGCTCTCTGCGTGCTCTGCGGTGAACATTCATGGCATCATCCGAAATACGAGCGATCGCGGGCTTCGTAGTCCTTGTATCCCAGCAATTCATACAGTTCGGCACGCGTCAACATTTGCCCAATGCGGTCGCGTTGATGGCCGAGCGTCTTGAGGTCCGCGAGCGTGTCGTGGGCCGACTTCAATGCTGCGCGAAAGGCAGTCAGCGGGAACAGCACCATCGCGTAGCCGAGGGCGCCGAACGCCTCGACGGTCAGATTCGGACTGCGGCCAAACTCGGTATTGTTTGCCAGCAGCGGCGCATCGACTGCTTTCGAAAACGCGGCGAACTCGTCGGGCGTCTCGAGCGCCTCGGGAAAGATCGCGTCGGCGCCGGCCTCGCGATACAGGCGAGCGCGGCGGACGGCGTCGTCGAAGCCGTTGACGCCGCGGGCGTCGGTGCGGGCGATGATCACGAAATCGGGATCGCGCCTGGCCGCGACAGCCGCCCGCAGCTTCGCTGCCATTGCCTCGGCGCTGACCAGCGACTTGCCCGATAGATGGCCGCAGCGCTTGGGAAGTTCCTGGTCTTCGAGATGGATGCCGGCCGCGCCAGCATCCTCGAACATTTG
>DASRSQ010000389.1:0-3534 GCA_035656475.1 Gemmataceae bacterium
CCAAACACTCACGATTGAGGTTAAGAGCCTGCAAACAGCGATGTGTCGACAGGCAGAAGATGGGCGTTGGACGGGTAAAGCGCAGGTGGACGGGAGTGATCGGCGGATTGTCAAATTCCCCGACGGCACCGAACTCAACACCACCTTGCTCCTTCGCGGTGAATTTGATTTGCTTGCCGTCAACTGCTTCGCGTTTGGTGATACGTGGAAATTTGCCTTTGCAAAAAACCGCGACCTGCCCACCTCGACATTCAAGAAATACACCCCAGCGCAACGCGAACAACTCATCGCTTCACTGGTTCCGGTCGAGTGGCCGCCACGCCCTCCATTCACCGAAAATCCCTTCGAACTCTTAGACGAGCTGGTAAACGAGCGGAACCAAGACGGCCCCATTATTATTGAAAAAACTAACCGGGACGACGGGAAGGATACCGTAATTGTTACCGATTAGCTTTTCATCTGCAAAACGGTCTTGCCTTTTGGCACCTTCACGAACACCAAGAAATAACTATGATTCTTGCGAGCGTGGACCTGTTTTTTTAACCGTGATACACTCGCATTCAAACGCATCGTTACGAAGATATCCTTGGCATAAAAACCTATTTTTTCGTAATGGTTGATTATCTCAACGTGCGTCAACCATTGACGATTTGCCGAGACCTCATCTTGACATTTGACAATATAAACGCCTTTCGGCTTCAAAACTCGGTGAGCTTCCTCTCCCGCACGGTAGTATAAATCGACTACCGCCGCGTGGTATTTGGGACCTTCACCATGCGTCTCATCCCCGTTCGAGTAGTAGCTACGGAATGCGGAATGAGACCCTCCGCCTGCTTTGTGCTCCTTAGACGCACGAAGCAGACCTTCCATATAGGGAGGATCGAGGACGGCGGCATCTAGACTTTCAGAGTCATACGGCAGCTTGCGGCAATCGATGCCTTGCGCGATGTCAGTCGCCAACAGCTCATATTTCGATAGGTCGACCTTTTTCCAGAACACACCACTACCGTAGGTCGTGTCTGCAATCTTCGCCCCCTCGGGAACATGTAGCGCCAAAATCTGGGGAAATACGTCAGCATTCCCCGAAAAATGCGCCGACATCACAACATCGCTCGTCGCCACTCCCCCCTGCGTCCGCTTTTTCTTCTTCGCCCCAACTTCGGTTTCACTTGCTACATCTAACAAATCCAACTGCTTATCTTTCTTCATTGCGATTCTCGTGGTGGCGCCTCACGCATGCGCTATAACGTGCGATGTTCTCAGAATCTGAGGCATGCACGGAGTTGACCGACAGTTTGCAGCAGTGCGTCATTGTAAGGTCAGACCTGGGCGGCAGCACTCCCCGGAACCTAGCGTGTGAAGGCTCGCCGCTTCGGAAGCGTTGTAATGACCCAGCGGTTTCTGCACAGGTCATGGCCCTAAAGCATACGCCTCGGCGGATGTCTTCATGCCCTGCGCTTGGTGCGGACGCCGGTGGTTGTAGAACTGGCTCCAGTCGCCGATCACGCGGCTGGCGTGCTGCTGGCTTTCGAAGCGATGGCGGTAGGCGCACTGCTCCTTCAGCGTGCGGATGAGACGCTCCACCATCCCGTTCTGCTGCGGGCAGTGCGGGGTGATGAACTCCTGGCGCACACCGTAGCTGCGCACCCGCCGGATGCAGTCGCGGCTGATGAACACCAGGCCGTTGTCCGAGCGCAGCAGGAAGGGGCTCTGCACCCGTTCCAACGTTCCGAAGCGGATGATCAGCGCCTGCTCCAGCGCCGCCGCCGTACTGGCCTTGCCGCTGCGCGAGAGCTGCCAGCCCAGCAGCTGAGTGGGAGCACGTTACGCTATTCGCCGCGCCCGGGCCGGGACGTGGCGTTGCGCCAGAAGATCATCGCCCTGGCGCATCGGCATCGCCGCTGCGGCGTGGGGATGATCCATCTCCAGTTGCGCCAGGTGGGTGAGAGAACAAACTACAAGCGGGTCGAGCGGCTAAACCGCAAAGCCCATCTGCAGACTCGCCGGCGCAAGCGCAAGAAGATCCCGATCGGCGAACGGCAGCCGCTGGAACGCCCCGCGCGAGCCAACGAAGTGTGGTCGATGGACTTCGTGTTCGACCGCACGGCCGACAGTCGCGTGATCAAGTGCCTGACCGTCGTCGACGACGCCACGCACGAAGCGGTCGAGATCGAGACGGAGCGTGCGATTTCCGGCCACTGCGTCGTCCGCGTGCTCGAACGTCTGGCGTTGAGCCGAGGATTGCCGAAGGTCATCCGCTCGGACAATGGCAAGGAGTTCTGCGGGAGAACCATGGTCACGTGGGCTCACGAGCGCGGCGTGCTGCTGCGCCTGATTGAACCGCCCCGGCTTTGTCGGAGGCTCCGAACCTTGAGAGGATGGAGCGATGACGAAGCAGAAGTGTTCGAAGGAAGTCCGGGAGCGAGCTGCGCGCATGGTGCGGCAGCACCAGAGCCTGACCATCCGTCGGAGTGGGCCACGATCCAGTCGGTGGCCGCCAAGCTCGGTTGCACACCGCAGACACTGCACAACTGACTGCGTAAGGTGCAGCCGGAGGCCGGGCAGCGCGAAAGCCTGACGGTCGCGGTTCATCCCCTCATGGCGCTTGGCCTTGAGGATCATTGACGCAGTTGGAACGCTATCCCTAGCCATACTCAGCCCCCTGTAGATAGTTGGGGATGCGCATATCGGCTCGCTTGTGGAGCGATATTTGGAGCGACAAGCCCTTCCTCAGAAAAGCAAAAACCCCTGTAGAAACAGGGGTTTCTCGGTACTGGCGGAGAGAGAGGGATTCGAACCCTCGATAAGGCTTTTGACCCTATACTCCCTTAGCAGGGGAGCCCCTTCGGCCTCTCGGGCATCTCTCCGGGTATGATCCGCCTTGCGGCGGAGCCGGCAAGAATACCGGCCGCGGCGGTCGAGGTAAAGCCTCCGGCTCAGTGGTCGCCGGATTCGCCCGGCGTGGCCTCGCCCTCGTGCTCGCCCTTGATGCGCTGGTAGATCTCTTCGCGATGCACGGCTACGTTCTTGGGCGCATTGATGCCGATGCGCACCTGGTTGCCCTTTACGCCGAGAACGGTGACGGTCACCTCGTCGCCGATCATCAGGGTTTCACCGACCCTGCGGGTCAGAATCAACATGTTTGTACTCCATGATGCTGTTGGTCTCAGGCCTGCATGGCGGGAGACCTCACCCCTGAGTCCCGACGCCAGACAGCTCGACGTTGTGTCCGTCGAAGGCCCTACCGCCTTCCCCGGCGCGCGATTCGGCGCGAGGCGCCGGACCGGTGCGATTGCCGTCTTTGACAATGCACATTCGTAGGATACTAGCCGAGCGCCGAGCAGACACGCAACGCATTTACCCGGCAGTCACCCCCTATGACTTATGGCCTATGCAGCCGCCCCCAGCTGCGTGGAAAGCCATTCCGGGAGTGCCGACAGCAGCTGCGGCAGCTGTGCGCTGTCGCTGCCGCCACCCTGCGCCAGGTCCGGCCGACCGCCGCCCTTGCCGTCGATCTGCCGGGCGACGTGGGCC
>DASRSQ010000390.1:0-1960 GCA_035656475.1 Gemmataceae bacterium
GGCGACAAGCAGGTCGAGAAGGAGATCGGTGTTTTTCTGCGCAGGTTGCAGAAGACGCCAGAGTCACCGTGAGCTGCTAGTTGCCGCTTCGCTGGCTCGCAGTCGCCGCGGCGCTTTCGGAAGGCGACGGTCGCAGGGTTCCGGGCTCGGACAACAGCGAATTGACCTCGTCAACAAAACCATTCAAAGCCTTTTCAGAGTAGCCGGCGTGCACGTAGGCGACGTGACCGGTCTTGCTCACCATCAGCAGATAAGGCAGCCCCTTTGCCGCGTAGCTGCGAAACACATCTCCATGCTCGTCACGGGCCATGGTGAATTCAAAGTCCTTCAGCTGGCGCCGCATCGAGAGATAGTTGCTTCGATTGCGATCGGTGTTGATGGCGATCACTTCGATCTGCGATTTGCCGATGACGCGCTGAATCTTCTCGAGCACGGGCAGCTCATGCAGACAAAACGGGCACCACGACGCCCAGAAGCTCAGGATGACGACCTTGCCTTGATAGGCGCTGAGATGCACGTCATGACCATCGCGATCGACGCCGAGCAGGTCGGGCGGTGCATCGCCGACTCTCAGCTGGGCGAATGCGCTGGTCGTGGCGAGCAATCCGAGCAATGCCGCCCGCCAAGTCATTCGCGAACGCCGTGCTCTTGGATTCTTCTGCACAAGGTTCTCTTTCGGAATGATCATTGTCGTTGGTTGCCTCGAATAGCAAGCGCGGCCGAGTGCGCGGGCGATTCCTACGGCCCCTGATAAACATCGTGGACGACCGTTGCGTTGAGCGAAGCTAGTCGGCCCAACAGGCTTGGTGGAAGCTCAACGGCAAAATTTCGATCACTGTGTGAGCCCACCCAAATCTGGATCGCCCCGCCTTGACTGATGCGGCGTAGAAAATCGCCGTGAGGCTCCAGAAAAGAGAGAAGCTCCACCAAGGCATCCTCAATTTGATCATCCGTGGAGGGCCGCCAGCCGTACGAGAAAGGATCGGCGGTCCAGTAGCCCTCCGTACGGACACCCTCAAGCGGCGTGCCTTTGGGCGTCCGACGAGGATCGCCGGCGCGCCATGAAATCCGAGGGTCTATCCGCAACGTGCTGCTAACGAGGTCCGGATCGAGTGTGGGATGCGAGATCCGAAGGGTGAGGATGTGCGAATAAAGTTGCATGTGAGTCCTGGCATCTACAAAGTCGTCGTTTCGTTTAGCCGCCAACGTCAGCGGGTCTTCTGAATAGAAGGGCGGGCATGGCGCGTGATCGTCACGGCGTGTGCGCGATCGATGATCCCGTGTCGATCGCGACGACGGAGGTCTGCGAGATCGGTCGGGCCGTTTCGAAGGGCTCTTGTCCGTCGCCGGGATTGAATACACAAGGATCCTTGCGACCCTCGAGCGTGAAGCAGAACGGCATGACGACCGAGCCTGCGACGGGATGTCCGCCGACGGTTTCGGGATCGAACGTCCATTGCTTCGCCGCAGCCAGCGAGGCATTCACGAGGTTCCGATCGACCCGGTCGCGTTCCTTCTGCGTGATGCGATTGACCGAAACGATGTGGCCATCGACGTCATGGTCGATCTTCAGCAGAACGAGACCGTCATGCAGCATGCGGATGGCCTCTGCTGGATACGTCGGCATCACGACATGCGTCGGCGTGCCTCCCGTTTTCGCGGACACGATACGTGCGCGATATCCGTCGTCGTCGACGACAGGTTCCAACGTCACGACGACCGTCAGCAGCGTGTTCGTCGGCGCCGGTTGACCATCCAGCTTCCCCGGCGTGAAATGCCAGCCGCGGACGACCGGCTCCATCTTGTCGTATAGCGCCGACCCCACTTCGTCGTTGAGCAGATCGAGGCGAGTGATGTTTCCCGAGGAATCCAGCGAGAGCTTCCACGCGAGCGTGGCGAAGTGCGGGATAGGGGCACCCTTCAGGATGCCCGCGCTGGTGATGCAGCAGAGAGCAAGGAG
>DASRSQ010000391.1:0-8508 GCA_035656475.1 Gemmataceae bacterium
ATTCTACAGCCCCAATTCTCGCGGAATGGTCCCGAAGGTCAGCTTCCAAAAATTCGCAATCCCTCAGCTAAGCCTTGACAAAGCACTAGGTTTGCGGAAGCCAGCCGAGGTCGCGATTGTCTTCTTGCTGGGGGCGGAAACGAATCACCCCGCCCTCCTGACGACCACGAACCACGCCTTCGGCCCGCCGTCGCTGAAACGAAAGTTCTTCAGATCGGGCCGGACCTCGTAACGGGACGGCTCGATGGACTCCACCACCCAACCTTGGCTGAAGGCGTCCTCGATCTCCTTCCGACTCACCCGCCGAGGCCCCAGGTCGCCCGGTTCGGCGTCCGAAAAGCACAGGAGGAAAAGCCGACCGCCCGGCTTTAGAACGGACGCCAAGCCTTCGACGTATCGGCGGCGGTCGTCGTCGCTAAAGACGTGGAACAAACCGCTGTCGATTACATTGTCGAAGACTTCGGGCAGTTCCTTCAGCGTCAAGGCGTCCTTGACCAAGAATGTCACCGTGAGGTTCCGCTCCGCAGCCTTTCGTTTCGCCAGATTGATCGGTTCCTCAAGGAAGTCGATGCCCGTCACCTTTTGTCCCCGGCTCGCAAAGTACAAAGCGTTCTCTCCCGTGCCGCACCCGGAATCGAGGATCGACCCCGTGATTCGGTCGGCGACATCGAGCAGGGCCTTCTGCGGTCTGCCGATGTCCCAGGCAGGCTGATCGGCGTAGATACTCTCGAACGTGTTGCGGTCAATCGTCGTTGTGGACTTTTCCGGTTTTGCCTTGAGGCCAATCAAGATCGTCGTCTCAGCCTTTTCCGGGTCGTCACAGTGATGCCCGTATACCTCCAGTGACGGCGAGCCGATGGCTTCACCACGAGCGGCAAGTTCGGCCTTCAAGTCCTTCCACTTTTGCGGCAACGCCTGATACGGCCCGACGTGGACGTGCTTCATATACCGCTGCAACTCGAACTCAAGCGGCTCAAGCTGACCGGGAAGCGGAGCCTGTTGCGAGTTTCGGAGTTCGACGCCGACGAGCATTCTTCCATCGGGCAGATATGCCCAATGATTGATGCCTGTCGTTGAAATCTTCGCCCCTTTGACCGCCTGCCACATCTCGTTCATTAGGCGTAGGCCGACTTCGCCGTACTTCTCATTCTTGACAACTCCGCTGATGCCGTGCAGATGGAAGCGGATCGGTTCTTCGATGATCTCGATGTTCATACTGATGCCTCGCCTCCTCGGTTTGCTCGACCTCAATTCCCCGGTATTTTATCTTGATGCAGAAAAAGGGCCGCAAGCCGAAGGTCAATCCCTGGTTCGTCTACATCCTTCGATGTGCCGATGGCTCGCTCTACGCCGGGATCACCAAGGACATGAAACGCCGCAGCCAGCAGCACAATGCCGGTACAGCATCCCGTTACACTCGCAGCCGACGCCCAACCAAGCTAGTCTGGCAGGAAACAATGCCGACCCAGAGTGCAGCCTTGAAACGGGAGGCAGCGATCAAGGCGATGACTCGGAAGGAAAAGTTGGCGATGATCCGGGTGAGAAAGAAGGCAAGATGATCCCGCTCTACCATGATTCCCACTTTACGTTCCGATTTGCCGACGACAGGATCATCCCTCGCTTCCGTCTCGAAGGCATCGACGCCGGGCGGCGTGTGTCTGTCTTCAAGATCGGCAGCGAACGTCAAGGGCTTCTGGCTACGGCCATTGTCGGCGAAGGCGGTTGGGTGGACCTGGACCAACCGATCATTGTTCGAGCCGGGGATGCGTTTGTGGCAGTGCCGGACGCTGCGGAATGAACCAAGACATAACGAGGTAATCACACATGAAGCGAAGTGTAGCAAAGAGGCGGAAGCAACTCGCTCGTCTCGAAGACATCCCCCCAGTTGCCGGAGCCACGAAGCATCGAGCGACTGCGGCGGTTCGGCGGTGCGGTCGCCGTGATTCTCCTGGAAGTGCCGTACAGTGGGGTGTTCGGCTAGTTTCATGACCGCTCCTATTGTTGTATATGCAACTATTGGCCCAAAAAAACACGCCGCTTTCAGCGTTCGGCTCGCAGTTTCTTTGCGGCTTTATCCAGCAGGGCAATTCCCTGGTCCCCCAGCAGTTCGCTGGCCTGACGCTGGGCTTCTTCCCAGGCAGGGACCGCTCTTTCGATAAGACGCTTCCCTTGCGTGGTCAGCCGAAAGGATTGAGTGCGGGCGTCTTCGCCCGGCACGACTTCCAGCCAGCCGTGCGCCCGCATCCGTTCGACGTTCCGGCTGAGGGTGGACGTGTCGAGTTGCAGGATGTCGCAGACCTGGACGGGCCGAGCGAGGCCGAGTCGGGCCGTCACGATCAGAATGTTCAACTGGCTCACCTTCAGACCCAGAGGCCGGAGTGCGTCGTCGTAGAAGTTGCTGACGACTCGATTGAGCAGGCGCAGGCGCACAGCGATGCACGTCTTGGAGATGGTGTCGATGCTGGCCGTCTGCTTTTCCATGATCGTGCTACTCCCGGCTGCCGCACATCATTGTATATGCAACTATCGGCAAGGGTCAACGGGTTTCTTAAAGGTATTGCCGGTCTACTTCGTTGCAAACCGCCGAAGAATTGCCGCTGCTCCATCCACCACGAGGCCGTCCCAGCGGCAAGTTGCGGAAGCCTCCCCTTCACGAGCCACAGATACTTGTCGATGTAGGCTTGCACGGTCGGCTTTTCGCCGGACGGAAGAATTTCTTCAACGGGAGGCTCCTCCGTGCCGACGAACTGCCCGAAGAAGCGCCGCTCCGACAATAGCTGATGCACGAGGATGGTTCGGATAGAATTCGTCTTTTCGTGCGGCTTGAAGTCCAACAAGTCATCCGGGACAGCCCGCCAAATGCTCACCGTCTTATTCGCTTCACTGACGTAGGTGGTGACTACATGCTGGAAGACTGGCTCGACCGCTTGCGGAATTTCGGCGTCGGGAATTGCGATGAAGTCGTATTGCATGAACAGTTTCCTCCCGCAAGCGTCGAGGGAGATCGTTGTTTTCTTGCTCCTCACAATGAGCAACATGGTCAAGATGCCAACTTTTGATGCGTGAGCGCTTCAGGACACTTGGGGTCCATGCCAAGGTCCGCAAACTTGGCTAATGCTTCTTCGGTGGTCCAAAGGGCGTGCGCCAAGAACCGAAAGTTGACCAGGGCCGCCTGAACGCCGTCGCCTTCTTCGTTCGACGTGCCGCCGATGGCGTCCCGCACTATCGCTACCTCGAACCCACACTCCAGCAGATCACGGAAATGGGCCTCGACGCATAGATTTCCGGCAGGCCCCGCCATGACAACTTGCTCGATGCGCCGCTTTCGTAATTGTAAAACCAAGTCGTTGGTCGAGGAACTGTAGACCTTGTGCGGGCTGAGGATCACCGTCTCGCCGTCAAGGATGTACGGCTTGAACTGCTCAGGGAAGTCGGCCCCGGACCCAGCAAACCCTTCGAGTGTGAGAGGCCCTTGCCGCTGGAACACGGGCAGTCGGGCCATGAGCAATTCGGTGGCGCTGCCGGGGGCAGTCCAGTGCTTGTCGGTCGGGTAGTAGTAGTGCGGCGAGATCAGCACCGGCAGTCCGGCAGCCTTCGCCCCTTTGAGCAGCCGCTCCAGGTTTTCGACCGTGCCGGTCTTGGCGTAGCTGTCTGCGAACAACGCCCAGCCGTTGCCTCCGGGATTTAGAAAGTCGTTCTGCAAGTCGGTCAGCACCAGGGCGGTGCGACCCGGTTCGAGAATCATACCGGGGTTGGGAAGTCCCATGACAAGTACCTCGTGGTGAATGATCGTATTTCGTTTGGGTCAGCAACCGTTGCCGTCCCATTAGTCAGTTGTGCCGACTCCGCTCCGCTTCCAGAGCGGCTTCGAGTTCGGCGATGCGGGCCTTGAGTCCGTCGATCACAGGCTTGATCTGGCATTCGGTGTAACGCTGGTGGATGTGCTGCGGGCAGTTGATGTCCCAGGCTTCGACGGCAAAGACGATTGCCCGCTCGACTTTGCCCGGATAGTCACGATCACGGAGTTGGTCGAGCAGTTCGGTGTCGTCCTCGACTACCTTTGCCGTTCCCCACAACTTGATCCGTTGGCTGTTGGCGTAATCCATCAGGAAGACGAACGCCTTCGGGTTCCCTGAGAGATTGCCGAGCGTAATGTACTGCGGTTACCGCCGAAGTCGGCGAAGGCGAGCGTCTTGTCGTCCAGCACTTTCAGGAAGCCAGGACTGCCTCCCCGGTACTGAATGTACGGCTGGCCCTCGGAGTTCGACGTGCCGAGATAGAACATATCCAGGCCCGCTAGGAACTCGGTCAATTCCGGCGTCACACGGGTTTGCCAGCCACGGCGTTCGACCTTGGAGTAACGATCCCGTGAGCCTTTCACCGACTGGATATTCTTGACAGTATCGGTAAAGGCAATGTCGCTTGGAAACTGGCGCATGAGAAATCTCCAAGAACACGGCCCGCCCAGTTAGACGGGCCGTGTCCGTTATTGCGGTTCAGGCGGCAAGGGCCGGGGCCTTGGGGAAGTCCAAGGTCGTACCGGCGACATGGTTGAAGTAATTGGTGAAGGTGTTCAGGCCGACGTGGGCGACGACCTCGGCGATCTCCGCGTCCCCGAAACCGGCGTCACGGACGGCGGCGATGTCGGCATCGTCAACCAGCCCTCGGTTTGCGACGAGCTTCCGGGCGAAGCCGAGCAGCACGTCGGTCTTCGGGTCGGAGGACGCTCCTTTGCGGCTGTCGAGGACATCCTGCTCGGAAAGACCGGCCCCCTTGCCCAGCACGCAGTGCGCTGACACGCAGTATTCGCAGTCGTTCGCCTCGCCGACATCCAGAGCCAGTTGCTCACGGATTCGTGCCGGAAGGACGCCCTGGCCGAGAGCGCCAATGAACCCCAGGTAGGCTTCGAGGACGGATGGCGAGACGGCCATGGCACGAGCCATGTTGGGGATGATGCCCAAATTGGCGTTCACAGCGTCGAGCAGTTCCTTTGTTCGCCCCAGGGCGGTTTGCGGGTTGACGGACTTGATACGTTGCATGGTCATCTCTCCTTGCTGGTCACAGGTGGCAACTGCCCGACGTTCCAAACTGGTCCGTCTGATGAGGGTTGCCTTCTGGTTTGCGAACAATACAGACAGGTCTGTATACATGCTGCAAAAAAAGAGAAGCGTTTACACGCCCTTCTCGTCGGCTACCAGTTTGAGCGCTGCGTCACGGGCGACATCGGCGGCATCAGGTGTTCCCTGAATCACGGTGGTCACGATGGCCCCTTCCACGAGCAGGCCAACGGCAGGAGCGACCTTCGCCGCCCCTTTGCCGAGCGCTGCCTCCACCAACCCGGCCAGGAATCCCTGAAACCGCTGCTTGTGTCCCCGCACGAACTCTGTGCCAGGATGAGCGGGATCAGCAAGTTCGATGGCGGCATTCTGGAAAGGGCAGCCCCGGAACCCCGGCGACTCAAACAAATCCTTCAAGGCCGCAAAAAAAGCCCGCAGTGGGGATTTTGCCTTCTTGCTGTGCTTCTCCATCGCCGAACGGAAGAACGCCAGCACGCCCTCTTCCCGGTGCTGAAGGACCGCCAGGATCAAATCGTCCTTGGAAGGAAAGTGCTTGTAGAGACTCATCTTGGCGACCCCCGCCTCGGCAATGATCCGGTCGATGCCGACCGCCCGAATGCCGTCCTGGTAGAACAGCCGGTCGGCAGTCTCCAGGATGCGTTGGCGAGCTTTAGATGTAGCTTTCGTTCGTTCCATGCCGTAACTATACAGACCTGTCTGTTTGTTGTCAAGTCTACGGCGAGGTTTTTCTTTCAACGGGGAAATCCCATCATGCGACTGCTTATTTGCGTGAGGTCTGAGATTTCTTCTTCCTCCTCACCGCCGCCTTCTCCGAATCCTGCTTCACCCTCAGCTTCACGATCCGCTCGATCAGGTTGAGCGGCATCGGCTCGTCCAGCGGGAATTGAAGATTACCCTTCGGCCCGGCATATCGAGCGACGGCTTTCACGAGGGCCTTGTCGCCGGAGATCGGCGGGTACAGTCCGATGTGCTGCTTCCATCCAGCGAAGTAAACCAGAATCCCGTGCTGCTTGAAGGCGGGCATCTGGTAGCTGATGACTTCCTTGGCTTCGGGGGCGGCACGGCGGATCGTCGCCCGTACCTTTGCAAGTACAGCCTGAACGTCGTCAGGAAATTGCGAGATGTAGGCGTCGATGTCCTTCGGCTTCTGTGCTTTCTTCATGTTCCGACCTCACTTCAGCAGCACCAGCAACATGACCACCGGCGTCTTCGCCTTGATCGAGTGCTTCAAGTTCGCTGGCATGTGAACCCAAGTTCCGGCCTGGGCTTCTTGCACGTCGTCGCCCAGGCCGACGCTCGCCTCGCCCTTCACGAAGAACAACATGGCCGGTTTCGCCGCCGTGTGTTCCGAGAGTTCCTGGCCCTGGCCGAAGCCGAAGACCACGGCCTTGATCCGGTCGTCTTGAAAGATGGTGCGGCTCAAGATGCCGTCCGCAGGCGGCTCGGCTTCCTTGGCGAGATCGAGGATGTGGGTGTAAGTGGTCATGAATGATCCGTCTTTCGTTTATTGTCGGCAGGTTTGCTTCCAGTGATGAGCGCCCCTTGCGTACAGGACGATGTGCGGTAGCCGGTCCAGCCCTGCATTTTCGCATCAACAAACCCTGCCTCGGTGAGCATGGTCAGGAGCGACCGCTCCCAAATGGCTCCGGCAATTCAGTCCGACCAGGAACCCTTCTTGGCGACCTCCTCCGGCGTGACGCCTTCTTCCAGCAAGATGTCGGCCATCTGGAGCCGACCACCTGGACGAAGCACTCGATACGCTTCGGCTAGAATCCTGGGCTTATCGGGACAGAGGTTGAAGACGCCGTTCGAGATCGCCACGTCCACCGATTCATCAGGTAGCGGCAACCTCTCGATCCCGGCGTTCACGAACTCGACGTTGTTCAAGTTCAGCAGCATGGCATTGTGCCGGGCTTTGACGATCGCCGGGCAATGAAAGCGGGCAGCAATAGAATGAAAGGTGCGGCAGTTGCCCGGCTGTTCAGCCGGATTGTGGTCAGGTTCGACCAAACCCGAAAGCGGGGCGGCTGGTTCCCAGAACAGACGGAATACCACCTGTGGCACGTCCAGGAGGCGGCTCGCCACGCTTTGATGGACCAGCTAACGGAGGTCGAGGAGGAGTTTCTGCATTCTGGTGACGTGAAAAAGCTGATCGCTGAAAGCGATATTCCGGGTTGTCGGTGGATGCGGAAGACGAGAAATCCCAGGGAAAACCCAGCGATGGTTCGGGGTGGTCGGCTGGCCGACGACGCTCATGCTCGTCAACGCGATCGGCTTTCTCGCCGAGGCCGCGTATCACCATCCCGACCTCGCGGTGACATGGGGCAAGGTCTGGGTCAAGCTCCGCACGCACTCCGCCATGGCATCACCGACAAGGATTTCGAGCTTGCCCGAAAAATCGAGGATGCCGCCCTCTGGCGCCCCGCCGGCGGGGCACTTTCGGGAACGCCGAACAAATTCATCAAGGGTTAAGATGCAGCAAATCGCCATAGAATAATACTGCGCATATTGGGATGTGGAGATCGATTCGATGAAACCGGTACACTGGCTGTGGCTCGTCCTCGTCGCTTGCATCGTCGCCGGCTGCAAGGATGGCGCGACTGACAGCAGCAAGACCACGATGGCGAAGACCAAGTCGGTCGACGACATCGAAGCCAATTTCGCCAAGCTTGATCCCGCCGACCGCAAGCTCGCCGAGGCGCAGAAGTGGTGCGCCGTCGCCAAGGATAGCCGGCTCGGCTCGATGGGGACGCCGTACAAGGTCATGATCAAGGATCAGCCGGTGTTCCTTTGCTGCGACCATTGCAAGAAGCAAGCCCTCGCCAATCCGGACAAGACGCTCGCCAAGGTCGAGGAGTTGAAGAAGAAGTCGGCGACGCCGTGATGAATGGCCGAGTGACGCAATGGCAAGACCTGCCGTGACACTTCACGATGCCCGGTAGAATCGGGCGCACGCGGGTTCGATTCCCGCCTCGGCCAAGAAATCACGAAACCCGCGTGATGCTGTCCGAAAGCGGGGCGAGAGCATGCTGTACCTCGTCCTTGTCCTTTCCACGCTCCATCTGGGTTGATGATCTTCTGGCGCGCCAGCGCGCCCACAGCCAGCCGATGCACCACATACCGAAAGCGGCGCCAAGCGTTGCCGCGATCAGCAGGCCCCACGGCGGACGCAGCGGCCAGGCGTAGCCTTCGACGATGTTGCCGGGCCGCGTGATGGCGAGGTGCTCGTTGTCGGGCGAGAACTCCAGGTGCACCATGTCGCGGAAGTGGGCCCGTTCGACGCCGGTCCGCCAGTCGGTGATGACGAAGGTGGCGTCATCTTCCTTCAGCGGCCACCATTTCCTGAGCCAGTCGGGCCGCTCCGTGGGACGATACGAAACCACCAGTTCGCCACTTGGCGACAGACCGCGAAAGTAATGGGTCGGCGAGT
>DASRSQ010000392.1:0-7718 GCA_035656475.1 Gemmataceae bacterium
AGCGTTTCAACGCCGACACGATACGCCAGCCGTTCGAACTTCGGGCGATAGACGCCGAGCGCCTTCTTGACGAGGATGTCGAACGATGCCTCGGCGGCTTCGAACTCGTAGCCCTGGTTTTCGAGATCCTGCACCATGTCGCGCAGCTTGACGCCGACTTCCTTGTTGTTCTCGATGGCATATCGGGCAGTTTTCGCCAGGATGTTCGACTGCCCCGACAGCTCGCTGATCAGGATTCGGCGTTCGTTGCCAACGAGGGCAGGATCGATGTGCTCGTAGCTGGCGGAGACGCGGGCGACGCCGTGGGCATGCATGCCGCCCTTGTGGGCGAACGCGCTCAGGCCGACGAACGGCTGGCCGTTGCGGAAGTTCATGTTGGCGATTTCGTAGACGTAGCGCGACACCTCGGTGAGTCGTGGGGCGCTGCCGGGCAGAAGGAGGTCATAACCGCGTTTCAGGACGAGGTTGGCGATGATGCTGACGAGATCCGCGTTGCCACAGCGTTCGCCGATGCCGTTGATGGTGCCCTGGACCTGGATGGCGCCGTGCGCGATTGCGGTGAGCGAGTTGGCGGTGGCGACATCGGAATCGTTGTGGCAATGAATGCCGAGCGCGATGCCCGGCAACGCGGCGCGCACCTTGCCGACGCGCTCGGCGACTTCTTCCGGCAGCGTGCCGCCATTCGTGTCGCACAGCACCAGGATCGACGCGCCGCCATCTAGGGCGGCACGCAACGTTTTCAGCGCGTAGTCGGGATTCGCCTTGAAACCGTCGAAGAAGTGCTCCGCGTCGTAGACGACTTCCTCGACATGCGGCTGCGATTTGCAGTAGCCCACCGAATCGGCGATCATACGCAGGTTTTCGTCGAGCGTGGCGCCCAGCACCTCGGTCACGTGCATGTCCCAGGTTTTGCCGACAATCGTAATGACGGCCGCCTTCGAATCGACGAGGGCCTTGAGGCACACGTCGGTCGCGGGATCGCAGTTCTTGCGGCGCGTCATGCCGAACGCGGCGATCTTTGCGTGTTTCAGCGGCAACTTGCGGACTTCCTGGAAGTATTCGAAGTCCTTGGGATTCGACAGCGGGTAGCCGCCTTCGATGTAGTCGACGCCCAGGTCGTCGAGCTTCTTCGTGATGAGAAGCTTGTCTTGCAGGGAGAAGTTGACGCCTTCCCCCTGGCTGCCGTCGCGCAGAGTCGTGTCATAGATCTGGATGCGTGTCATGCTGCACCGGAAAAGAAAAAGGCCCTGGAGCTAACTCCAGGGCCCGCGTAATCGCCTTGTGCCAACGCGCATCAGCCCTGGAAGTTCACTCCGATAACTCGAACGACACCGACGCGCACTCCCTGCGCGGCGTCAATGGCGATCGGAATCAGAGCCAGGACTGGCGTGGTCATAGAGGAATCGTACAAGGCGGAATTGCCTTTGTCAAACACGTTCGAACATCATTGCCAAACGCGCGGACCGCTGGGGACCGACGCATGGCGCTGAAGCTCCGCGTATTCCACTTCCAGGGCCAGCACGCGCAGATCTGCCATCAATCCACCGTTTTTGAGATGGCCGATCAGATTGCGGGCGATGCGATCTAGGTCAGTGGTCGCATGTTCGGAAAGCTTGATATGCTCGAGATAGTCCGGGTAGTATCGCAGGGAGCTGTCGTAAATGCGGGTGCGCGCTTCCTCCAGCTTGATGTCGCCGTTCTCCAGCAAATATAGCGTCGCCGTCAGCGTTTGTTTGAAGCAACCGTACGATGTGAGGAGTTCGTGAACTTTCTCACCGCTGGGCGCAGGTCGAATGAGTGGGTCGGGACATGAATCGGCACTCTGCAGGCTCCAAAGAAAAGTGCCGAACGCGCCAGTCAGAATGACGGCGGTGAATGTCGAAAATCGCAACATTTTTTCTCCAATCAACTTGGCGATGCCAATTGTCTGGGCATCATCTGACGTTATTTAGGCAAACCGTTTGGAGAGGCTTGGGCGGGATTCATGAACACTCATGAACAATGTGCGGCTGGTCGTTCATGAAGTTCTTGCAAAAGATCAGGTGGGCAATGCAGCGGTTCCTTGAAAACAAGCATGTTGGAAGGAATCTTACCGTGTGGGCATGAAGCACGAGTGAGGGCGGAATTAAAAACAAAGGAGAAGTTCGCGCAACAATGGTGGAGAGGATGAGGATGCAAGTCGGCATGATCTCGGCCTTCGCCAACATTGCAAACAACGTGCCATGAGTGGTGCGAACGCCCGTGCCCAGATGCAGGTCTCGGAAAAGACGACGCGGGTCCTCCAAAACTTTTTGCTAAGATTAGCACCATCGCGCGCCCGTGCTTGCCAACAAATGACGACCATTCAACCTTCGTGGCGCGCACACAAGGCGAGATTCCTCGATGGCACGATGTGCTCTGCTCTGTGTCTTCTTCCTCGCTACCGCGACGTCGTCGGCACGGGCGCAGGTGACGCGCTGGGGCGATGGTTGCCGATATGCGCAAGAGGGCTGGATCGTGCTGCACCTGCAAGGCGCGCCGTACGAGCGCGGCGTGCAGCACGGCCGGCTGATGGCGCCGGAGATTGCGGCGTACCTGCGTTGCTTCGCCCTCACCCTCAGCGACAAGGCGCCGCTCGAAAACTGGCGGCACACGCGCACGCTCGTCAACGCTCTCTTCCTGCGCAAGTTCGACAAGGAATATCTCGAAGAGATGAAGGGCATTGCCGACGGCGCGACGGCAGCCGGCGCACGTTTCGACGGCAAGGCAATCGATGTCGTCGATATCGCCGCCCTCAACTGCTGGTGCGAGATCGAGGCGCTTCCGTCCGCCCTCGCCGCGATGCCGACCGGCCTTGAGCGACTCGCCAAGAAGGACACGATCCCGGCGCGGCCAATGCCCCGCTTCGAGCGCTGCAGCGCCTTTGCCGCGACTGGGCCCGCGACCGCCGATGGCAAGATCGTCTTCGGCCATGTCACGATGTACGATCTCTACGCCGCCAACTTCGCCAACGTCTGGATCGATATCAAGCCGGCCACTGGTCATCGCTTCGTCATGTCGAGTTTTCCCGGCGGCATCCAGAGCAGCATGGACTACTACATCAGCGACGCCGGCATTCTCCTCAGCGAAACCACCATCACGCAGACCCGTTTCAATCCCGATGGTCAGACGTGTGCCTCGCGCATTCGCAAGGCGATCCAGTATGCCGGCAGCATCGACACGGTCGTCGAACACATGACGCGCGACAACAACGGCCTCTACACGAACGAATGGCTGCTCGCCGACATCAACACCAACGAGATTGCCCTGCTCGAACTCGGCACGCGCAAGCACAAGCTCTGGCGTTCCAGCAAGAACGAATGGATCGGCAACACGCCTGGCTTCTACTGGTCCTGCAATTCGATGAAGGACATGGACGTTCGCCTGGAGACGATCCCGAGCGCGAAGAGCAAGCCCAGCACTGTCGTCTGGCGTCCCAGCGAGCGCGACATCGCCTGGCACAAGCTCTACGAAAAGCACAAGGGGAAGATCGGCCCTGATTTCGCCCACGAGTTCAGCGCGTCGAAGGTCCTCGCCGGCTCGACGGCACTCGACTCCAAGTTCACGACGACGGCCCTGGCGAAGGACTTGAAGACGTGGGCCGTCTTCGGTCCGCCGACAGGCGTGACGCGGAACCCGACGAAAGCGGAGAAGAAGAAATATCCGGAGATCAAGCCGCTGGTCAAGCACGAATGGACGCAACTCGGCGCGACCCCGCCTGCGCCCAACCCCAGCGATCGGTTGGCGCCGATGCTTGCCAAGGCGCCGGCGCTCGCCGAGAACGATGTGCGCTGGCGCGGCACGTTGCTGCCGGCCAGCGATGCGGATCTCTGGCTGGCCATCGCGTTTGCCGAATATCACGAGATCGTCACGGGCAAGGATCCGGCAAAGGCACTGGAGGCGTGTCGCAAGAATTATCTCGAAGCGGCCAAGAGCGGTGACGTGGCGCTCGCCGACATCAAGAAATCGGCCGCGTCCGATGTCTGGTATCGGCTCGCGTCGGCGAAGGGGACGTTGTTCTTGCATCAGTTGCGCACCGATCTCGGCGTCGATGTCTTCGACAAGGCAATGGATGAATATGGCGTCAAACACGGCGGCGAACGTGTCACGTCGCAGCAGTTCCAGCAACATCTCGAAACCGCGTCGCGCCGCTCGCTGGAGCCGGTATTCAGCTACTGGCTGCGCGAAAAGGGTTTGCCGAGGTAGACTCGAGGCTACCCTGGCGCCAGCGCCGGCACAAATCGGCTGCCGCATCGTGCCAGATGGGATACGCAAATCGAAATCCCGATTCGAGCAAACTTCCCGGCACGACGCGGCGGCTCTTGAGCACCAGCTCGCTCTCGGTCCGCAGCACGAACGCGCCGAGTTCGACCAGCCACGCCGGCGCGGGCAGGCCGATGCGGTGGCCCCATGCCGTGCGCAGCTCGCGCATGAACTCCGCGTTCGGCAACGGATGCGGCGACGCCAGGTTGATGGGGCCGGACAGCGTGTCATGCTCGATCAGCCAGTCGATGGCGCGAGTGAAATCGACAACATGGATCCATGACACGAATTGCCTGCCGTCGCCTGTCGTGCCGCCGAGACCGAAGCGCACGAGCCGGAGCAGCACATCGAAGACTCCGCCGTGATCGGGGCTCATCGTCATCGCTGAGCGGAGCAGGACCTTGCGCGTGGCCGGCGTGTTCGCATCGAGACAGGTTTGTTCCCACGCCTTGGCGACATCAATGCTAAATCTCCAGGTGTCGGGCGCGGCCGGTTCGTCGCCGCCGAGGATGCCGGTCGCTTCATCGTTGGCAGCATCGTAGCGATGGGCATAGATCGTGGCGGTGCTCGCCTGCAGCCAGACGCGGGGCGGCAACTTTGCCCGTGCGATGGCATCGCCGAGGACGCGCGTCGAGTTGATGCGCGAGTCCATGATCGCGCGCCGATTGGCCGCGTGGTAACGGCAATCGACGCTACGGCCCGCGAGGTTGATGACGACATCGGCGCCATCGATTTCCGCCGCCCACGCCCCGAGCGTCGCGCCATCCCAGGGCACGATACGCCAAGGGGCCGACATCGATTGACGGCTGAGGACGACCACGTCGTGCCCGTCGGCAATGAACTTGCGAGCCAGAACGGTGCCGACCTGGCCTGAGCCGCCGGGAAGGATTATTTTCATGCATGGACAACCGCGGTCGATGGAAAAAGATAACTGGTCAACGCGCCAATACAATGATCGCGGAGAGAACCGCACCCCCGCACCTGCGTGTCACGCATGCCTTGGCTGATTGGCTTCCTGACGTTGCTTGCCGCGTACCTTGTTGGCGCCATACCGTTCGGCTATCTGATCGCGCGCATGCGCGGCATCGATATCTTCGAGCACGGCAGCGGCAACATCGGCGCCACCAACGTCGGCCGCGTGCTCGGACGCAAGTTCGGCATCCTCGTCTTCCTGCTCGATTTCGCCAAGGGGGCAGGCCCGGTCGCCCTCGCCATGGCAATCAAGCCGTCCTTCGACGAACCGCTCTGGACGCGCGGCTGGGTCGAAGTCGGCGCCGGACTGGCGGCGTTCCTCGGACACTGCTTCCCCGTGTATTTGCGCTTTCGCGGCGGCAAGGGGGTCGCGACCGGGGCAGGGGTGGTGCTGGTCTTGCTGCCGACGCCAATGATGGTCGCCTTGGCGGTGTGGATCGTCGTTCTGTGTGCGGGACGGATGGTATCGCTCGCCTCGATTGCCGCGGTCGTCGCCCTGTGCGTTGCGTTTTTCCTGCCCGCCGCGGCGCGGGACTGGACCGACCCGCGCGCCTGGTTCTGTCTGGTCGCCGGCGGTCTGACTATTGCCCGCCATCACGCCAACATCGTGCGTCTTGCCAAGGGGACCGAAAATCAACTCAGGGACACTCTCGCCATGCGACAACTCACTAAAAGCCTGCACGTGCTCTCGATGGGAATGTGGTTCGGTATGTCCGTCTTCTTTAGCTTTGTCGTCGCCTTCGCCCTCTTCAGCGGCATTCCGACCGGCAACGGCGGGTTCGAAACGGCTGCGCTGCAGAAGAAACGCGAATCGTGGTTCCCGCGCACCAAGCTCTATTCCGGCGATCAGGATGGCGTCAACGGCACCAAGGAACAAGGCAGCCGCGCTGCCGGCTATGTCATCGGGCCGATCTTCACCTGGTACTTCGCCCTGCAAGGCGCCTGTGGCTTCATCGCTCTGGCGACCGCCCTGCCCTGGATGAAGCGCGATCCTAGTTCGCGCGTGCATCGCCTGCGCGTCAACCTGCTGATCGCGGCGATTGGGTTAGTGCTTGTCGGCTGGTGGATGGAGCGACGCGTTCACGAGCTGCGCGAGCCACGCAATCAGGCGACCGAAATCTATCTGGCGGATCGCAAGGACGAGTCCAAGACAGTCGAAATGCAGGCCGCGCGCGCGGAGTTCACACGCTGGCACCTCTACAGCGTTTTCGTCAACCTGATCACCATCGTCATGGTCACCGGCGCGATGGCGATGGCGGGCAACCTCGAAACGGCCGTTCCCGTTCCCGAGAAGCCAGCGGAGGAGTCGCTACAGGAAAAGCGAGAGGAGCCGACGCCGACATGAGCGCACAGGACGAAATCTGGATGCGCCGGGCACTCGAGCTGGCGGAGCGGGGCCGCGGGCATGTCGAGCCTAACCCGCTGGTCGGCGCCATACTCGTGCGTTCGGGCCAGATCGTCGGCGAAGGCTGGCATCAGAAGTTCGGCGCGGCGCATGCCGAGATCAACGCCTTTGCACAGGCTGGCGATGCGGCGCGCGGGGCAACGCTGTACGTGACGCTCGAGCCCTGCTGTCATCAGGGCAAGACACCGCCGTGCACCGACGCGGTGATTCGCGCGGGCGTCGCCGAGGTCAAGGCAGCCTTGCAGGATCCTTTTCCGCAAGTCTCCGGGCAAGGCGCGGCACAGCTTCGCAATGCTGGAGTCGTCATCGAGTTCGGCCTGTGCGAAGCCGAGGCGCAGCGGCAAAACGCGCCATACCTCACGCTACTCGCATCGGGGCGGCCATACGTTCACGCGAAGTGGGCGATGTCGCTCGATGGCAAGATCGCCACGCGCACCGGCGACTCGAAATGGATTAGCAACGAGGCTTCGCGCCGCCGAGTCCACGAACTGCGCGGCCGCATGGACGCCATCATCGTCGGCATCGGCACCGCGCTCGCGGACGACCCGCAGCTAACGGCGCGCCCGCCGGGCCCGCGCACGCCTTGCCGAGTCATCGTGGACAGCAGCGCTCGATTGCCACTGACATCGCAACTCGTCCGAACCGCGCGGGAGACGCCGGTGCTGATTGCGACCTGTTGCAGCGACGAAAGCCGACTCGCGCCCTTGCGGCAAGCGGGCTGCGAGATTCTTTGCGTGCCAGGATCGGACGGCAAAGTTGCGCTCGCGGCCATGCTGAGCGAGCTGGGGCGTCGGCGCTGGACGAACGTGCTCGTCGAAGGCGGCAGTGGGTTGCTGGGGGCCATGCACGATGTTGACGTGATTGATGAAGTGCACGTCTTCGTGGCGCCGCTGCTGATCGGCGGCAGCACCGCGCCGGGCCCCTTGGGGGGCAACGGAATCGGGCCATTGTCCGACGCGAGCAGGTTTCAACGGACTTCCGTCTACTTGGAAGGGACCGATGCGGTAATCGATGCCGATTGACATTGCGATGCGGCAGCGAGCATAACGAGCCGCGGGGG
>DASRSQ010000393.1:0-2253 GCA_035656475.1 Gemmataceae bacterium
AAATTCGCGACGTCATCGTCTCCGGCGGCGACCCGCTCACGCTGAACCCGGTCAAGCTCAAGTACTTCCTGCACAGCCTGCGCGACATCCCCCACGTGGACGTCATTCGCATCGGCACGCGCGTGCCGACGACGTTGCCGCAAAAACTGTTCGACACGGAGTTGCTCGATATCCTCGAGGACGCGGAGAAGGTGTGGATCCAGACGCACTTCAATCATCCGCGCGAGATCACGCCCGAGGTGGCCCGCGTTGCCAAGAACCTCTTGAAACGCGGCATGCCGCTCAACAACCACACGGTCCTCATGAAGGGGATCAACGACGACCTGGCGACCATGCGCAAACTGATGCGCGCGTTGCTCAAGGTCAAGATCCGGCCCTACTACCTGTTCCATTGCGATCCGGTGATCGGCGCCGGGCACTTCCGGACGTCGATCTGGAAGGGCCTGGAGATCATGGAAGGATTGCGTGGCCACATGTCGGGCCTGGCGATTCCGACCTACTGCGTCGACGCTCCGCACGGCGGCGGCAAGATTCCGCTTCTGCCCAACTACCTCGTCTCCGCGTCTGACGACTGCGTCGTCCTGCGCAACTACGAGGGCATGCTGGTTCGCTATCAGGCCGAAGACAAGAAAGAAACGATCCGTCCGACGGCCAATCGCGGTGTCAGCCAGCTCATCGACGGCACGAAGACGGCCATCGTTCCGAAAGAAAACGAACGCCTGGAACGCCGTCGTCAGTACCTGCAGAACAAGGGCACGACCAAGAAGCCGTCGTCCGAGTGTTGCGGCGAGGAGTCCGCTCCGGAGCCCACGGGCCGCAAACGGCGTACTGCCTTGCCCGTGGTCGCGGAGTAATCGAATTGTTTTTCGTTTAGCCCCGCCTCGTAGAGGCGGGCGGACGTGTCAATGTGCGGTGATCGAGATCCTGCACGACGACGAGCCCGCCCGCTTCTGCGAAGCGGGGCTAAACATTTCAGTTCGCCAATACCCGTCCCGCAATCGTGGCGACCCGCGCCCTTAGTTTCGTCACATTTCCCTTGCCATCCGGGTGCACGCGATTGCTAAGAAAGATCACCGCCGTCTGGCTGCGCGGATCGATCCAGATCGAAGTGCCGGTGAAGCCGGTGTGGCCGAAACTGACGCCCTTCGGGAAGACGTCGCCACGATTTGCGGAGTAGCCCGTCGCCATGTCCCAGCCGTACGTCCTCAGCCCGTTCGGCACCTTGCGTGGCTCTGTCATCACCTTCCACGTCTCCTCGCGCAACAATGGCTTTCCCTTGTTCAGCATCATCTTGGCCAGAATTGCGAGATCATCGCCGGTCGAGAAGAGCCCCGCATGTCCCGCGACACCGCCGAGCGCGTACGCGCGCGGATCGTGCACCTCGCCAACCATCCAGCGTCCCTCGCGCTGTTGCGTCGGGGAACATCGCTTCTTCAGGTCACCGCTGACGCGATACCCCGTCTCCTTCATGCCAAGCGGCGTGAAGATGCGCCTGGCGGCGAATTCATCGAGCGGCGTCTTACTCGCCGACTCGACGATCTTGCCGAGCAGGATGAAGCTGACGTCGCTGTACGTGAACTTGCTGCCGGGCGGCGCGATCGGGTTGAGCGCGAGCAGTTTCTCCCATGCCTTGTCCTTACCGTCCTTGTAGTCGCCGATCGGATTATCCGCGATAAAGCCGCCGGTGTGCGTCAGCAATTGCGCGATCGTGATCTTCTCCGTCTCCTTGCGGGCGAACGCCGGCAGATGCTTGGCGATCGGATCCTCGAGCTTGAGCTTGCCGTCTTCGAGCAGCAGCATGATCGAAAGTGCCGTCGCGATCGGCTTGGTCAGCGACGCGAGGTCGAAGACGGTGTCCTCGGTCATCAACGTGTGCTGGGGCGCTTTCACGCGATGGCCGAATGCCTTGCGATAGACGACCTTCTCCTTGTGTACGATGACGACGACGGCTCCGGGCAACTCGCCGCGAGCGATCGCCGCCTTGACCGCATCATCGATGCCGCTAAGACGATCCGCGGGTTGCGCGATCAAGGCCAGGTACAGGGTCAACATGGTCATCGCTATTCCTCCGGCGAGCCGTGTTACGTAAGTTACGGCCTTAACCCGGCCGCTCACGTGGCACGGCCGGCCTCGACATTGCACGAGCTTATCAAAACGCAGCCTTCGGCCGCAACCAAACTTGGATGCAGGCCTTCCAGCTATTGCATTGTCAAGGAACCATGCGGGCCAAGATGGCCGCCAGGCGATTTGCAA
>DASRSQ010000394.1:0-7676 GCA_035656475.1 Gemmataceae bacterium
CGCTGAGGGTTTTCGCAAATGCCTCGTTTCCCATAAAATGAATGCGACGCATGGATCAATTCAGCGTCGTCGATCCGATTATTGTCGAACCATCGCATGGAGTAGAACGCTTGCGAATCCGCGATTTATACGAAAGCCCGAAGCCGGTGATCTCGTTCGAATTCTTTCCGCCCAAGAACGAGGCGGCGATCGAGACCCTTTTTGCCGAGACCGTGCCCGCCCTGAAGTCGCTCAATCCCGCCTTCATCTCGGTCACCTATGGGGCAGGCGGCAGCACGCGCGGCACCACCACCAGCGTCGTCCAGCGCATCCGCGAGAAGCATGGCATCGAATCGATGCCACACCTCACCTGCGTCGGTTCCACCAAGGAAATGCTCGGCAACTTCCTCGACGAAGTCATCAAGCTCGGCTTCGAGAACGTTCTCGCCCTGCGCGGCGATCCGCCCAAGGACCAGGCCACCTTTCAGGCAACCGAAGGAGGCTTCGCCAACGCGACTGATCTGATCCGCTTCATCCGCTCCCATTCCAAGATCGGCATCGGCGCCGCCTGCTATCCGGAAGGGCACGTCGAGGCGCGTTTCAAGCATCAGGATTGGGATTTCGCGGCCGACAAAGTCGAAGCGGGCGCCGAGTTCCTGATCACGCAGCTCTTCTACGACTGGAGCGACTTCCTCGACATGGAGGATTACCTGCGTAACAAGCGCAACGTGAAAGTGCCGATCGTGCCTGGCATCTTGCCGTTCCTGAATGCGTCCCAGATCAAGCGATTCACTTCGCTGTGCGGCTCGAAGCTGCCGCTGGCGATTCGCTCGAAGATCGAGAAGTATGCCGATGACGATGAATCGGTCCGCAAGCTCGGCGTGGAGGTGTGTACGGAGATTTGCGCGAAGCTGATGAATCGTGTCGCGGGCTTTCACTTCTATTGCCTGAATCGAGCGACGAGCAGCGCGGAAGTGTTGCGGAACCTCGGTCTGGCGACGTGATCCATTCTCATCGGGAAGCCCAGGGGTTCGCGAGTACGCTCTCCCCTGGGCTTGCAGGTACTTGAATCACATCAATTCGGCATCGGTGCCGGAATTCCGGGCGGCGGCACATTGGCCGGCCCCGCTGTCGGCGCGGGAATGGTCGGAATCGTCGGGGCGGGCAACGGCGACGCTCCAGGCGTCGGAACCGTCGGCGTAGTCATTGGCCCCGGAACCGTCGGCGTGGGCATCGGAATCGTTGGCGTAGTCACCGGCGGCGTGGGCGTCGGAATCGTTGGCGTTGCCATCGGCGCCGGGGCCGCAGGCGTCGGAAGTATGGGCTGCGTCGGCGGCACCTCACTTACCGGTGTGGGCACTGGAGTCGGTGCCGGCGTCACGGACATCGGTGTCGGCACCGTGAACGGCGTCGGCTGGACCGTCGGTGTCGATTTCTGCGGCATCTCGTCGCTGTAGATCCGCGTGCTCTCCTCACGCAGCACCGGGTCCTTCAGGCCGTCGGCGCGGATGCGCGTCTGGAAGCGGATGTCGCCCGGGGCGATGCCTTTCACCTGCACGCGGAAGATCACCTCCGCTCGCGGCGCCAGCCGAGGCAATTTCTCGAACACCAGGTTCCGGCCTTCCTGGCGATAACGCAGCGTCGTCGTACACTTCGCATTCACGAATTCGAGCTGCTCAGGCATCGTGCAAACCACTTCGACGTTGGTCTCGGTCTTGGTTCCCTTGTTGGCGACGCGGATTTCGTACGCCGTCTGGGCGCCGACTTCGATCGGGTCATCCAGATGCGTGACTTCCATCTCGAGCGAGGGCAGGCCCTCGACGATCGTCCGCACTTCCGCCTCGGACTTCAAGCCGCGGGGCGTCTTGGCATGGGCGATCAGGCGATGTTCGCCGATTTCGGTCGGGATGAGGTCAACGGACAGCTCCTTGCTTTTTCCGGGCGCGAGCTCCGCGATGGTCCAGGAGACCATGCGTGTTCCTTCGTGATACTTGCCGCCGTGCACCTGGTGCAGCTTGAAGCCAGCGGGAATGAGTTCCTGCACTTCGACATTGCTGGCCGGCGCGCTGCCGGGGTTGGTGACCTTGAGCGTGTAGACCGCATGGCGCTGGAGGTAGCGCAGCTTGGGCCCGGTCATGGCGATGTCGATCCTGGGGATCAGGATTTCCACGCTGGCGGAGTCGTTGCTGGTCAGGTTGCCTTCGCCGGTGGCGACGATCATTGCTTTCTGGGCGCCGGTCCCCCTGGCGACGCAGGTGAGCTGCATCGTCTTGATTTCCTTGGGAGCAAGGCTGCCGACGTCGAACTCGACGATTCTCCCGCGTGGATGCTCGAGACCTTCGGGCAGCATCGTCTTGACCTTGACCGATTCCGCGACGCCATCGCCCGGGTTGCTGATCGCGACGAGCAATGTCACGTTTTCGCCGACGATGGTCTTCTGCGGCGCCCGCATCTTGATCGCGAGCTGCGGTTCGCGGACCTGCACCAGATGTCCCGCGACTGTGGTGAACGTGACCACCGCATGGCAATTCATCGGGCCGCGCGCATTGGCGATGAGCGTCAGATCGATGCGGCGCGATTGCTCGGGCGCCAGTGTGCCGAGGCTCCAGACAAGCTCGCCTCCTTCATTGATCGCTTGGGGTTCGCACCCCTTGACGACGACGCCTTGACCGAGGCGATGCCGGACGATGACGTTTTGTGCCGGCGCCTTCGAGTTGTTGCGCACGAGAATCTGGCAGGGCATCGGCTGATGGATGCGAATGCCAGTCGGGCTGACCCACTCCACGCTCACCGAAGGCTGCTGTCGTCCCGGCGGCACATCGAAGGAAACCGCCTGATACACCACCTTCTCTGCCATGGTGGCGATCGGCGCCAGTTCCTTCTTCACGGGTGGCGCCGGCTCACTCGACAACGGCTCCGTCACCGTTCCGATCACGCCTTCCTTCGGCGCGTCGGCCATCGGCAAGATTGGCGCCAACTCCTCCAGTTTCGCCGGAAGTGGCGCGGGCTGAGACAAGCCCGGTGGCGTGGGCAGCGGAATCCTGGGCTCCGGCTGGCCCCACACGGTCGGACCGAGCAGCGCGGCCAGCAGTCCCGCCCCGCTTACCCCAAATAACGTCCACCAATGGAATCGCTTCATCGGTCCCCCTCCGTAAGACTCCAACGGCCCCCCTTGGCCGGGAATCTTCCTGGGCTATACCCGTTTTGTTCTGACGATTAAGGCCAAGAGGTATAGCGTCTTCGCGAGGGAACGCAAGGCGAATTGTGCGGAAAATGTGCCCAGAGCTACATTGCGCGAACGCTGTTTTCGTGACGTTTTCGTCACCCGCCGGTTTCCGTATCCTACCCGCAACCACTTATGGGCACACGCGGGGGCATCAACATGCTTAATGATCTCTTCAACCTCAACGGCAAAGTCGCCCTCATCACCGGCGGCAGCAAGGGGCTGGGCAAAGCCATGGCCCGCGGCCTCGCCGAAGCCGGCGCCGACATCGTCATCGCCAGCCGGCACGAAGACGAGCTGAAATCGGGGCTTGCCGACATCCTCAAGGGGACCGATCGCAAGGGCGCGTACATGGTCGCCGACGTCAGCAAACGCGCCGACACGCGCAAGCTTGCCTCGTTCGCCCTGGAGAAAATGGGCAAAATCGACATCCTCATCAACAACGCGGGAACCAACGTGCCCCAGGCGGTCGACGAGATCACCGACGCGGAATGGGACCGCATCATGGAGATCAACCTCAACTCCGTGATGGTGCTGACGCGAGCGGTGGTGCCGCAGATGAAGCAACGCAAATGGGGCCGCATCATTCACATCTCGTCGATCATGGCGTTCGTGTCGAACAATGGCCGCAACATTTACTCAGCAACCAAGGCCGCCCTCGTTGGCATGGCCCGTTCCAGCGCGCTCGATCTCGGCCCGTTCGGCGTCACCGTCAATTGCATCGCCCCCGGCCCGTTCCTGACCGATCTCCCCGCGAGCGTGCTCAGCAAGGATCAGCAAGAGGCGTTCGCGAAAATGACCGCTCTCAACCGCTGGGCCGACCCGAAGGAGCTCGTCGGCACCGCCCTCTTGCTCGCCAGCGACGCCGGCAGCTACATCACCGGTTCCACCTTCATCGTCGACGGCGGCTTCACCGCACGGTAACCCCAAGCCCCGCCATGAGCGCAGCGATTGGCGGGGGTATCGTCGCGCAGGACCACCATCATGATCCGCACCCTGGCATTGGCCGCCCTGTTCCTAATCGTCTCCGGCGCCACCGCTCAAGAGAAAAAAGCCGCGCCGAAAGCGCGGACCTTCGACTTTACCTACGCCGGCACGATCAAGGATGTACCCGCCGGCAAAACCGTGCGCGTTTGGCTGCCCGTCGCCATTGATGGCCCGGAGCAATCGATTCTCAGCAGTTCGTCGAACCTGCCGGGCAAGAGCAGTCAGGCAGCCGAAAAGCAGTATGGCAACACCAGCCTCTACTTCGAAGCGATGCCCGACAAGAAGGGCGAAGTCTGGTTCGAGGCCACCTATCGCGTCAAACGGCGCGAGGTGAAGACCGATATTGCCGCCAACCTCACGCTCCAGCCGGCCGCGAAGGAGAGCCTGACGCGCTTCCTCGAGCCGGACGCGAAGGTCCCGATCAGCGGCAAGCCGCTCGAATTGCTCAAGGACAGGAAGCTGCCCGGCGATCAGTTTGCCGCCGCGAAGGTCATGTACGACGTGGTCAATGGCCACATGAAGTACAGCAAGGTCGGCAAGGGCTGGGGCCAGGGCGATTCGGTTTGGGCCTGCGACAGCAAGTTCGGCAACTGCTCCGATTTCCACAGCCTGTTCATCTCGATGGCTCGAGGCAACAAGATCCCCGCCAAGTTCGAGATGGGCTTCCCGATCCCGCCGAAGCACGGCCAGGGCGAAGTCACCGGCTACCATTGCTGGGCCTGGTTCCTGCCCGACAACAAGGGCTGGATCCCCGTCGACATCTCCGAAGCCAATCGCAACCCCGACCTGAAGGACTACTACTTCGGCAACCTCACCGAGGACCGCGTCCGCTTCACGACGGGCCGCGACATCAATCTCGAACCGCGCCAGAAGGGCCCGCCGCTCAACTTCTTCATCTACCCCTACGCCGAGGTGGACGGCCAGCCGTATCCGCAAGACAAGATTCAGCGACGCTTCTCGTACAAGGACGTGAATTGAACGGGATCGATCGGTGCCTATGGAAAACCAAACCATCCTGTCCATTCTCGCGCATCCGGATGACGCCGAGTTTCTCTGCGCCGGCACCCTCATCCGGCTCAAACGCGAGCACGGCTTCGACGTGCACATCGCTTCGATGACCGCCGGCGACTGCGGCTCCGTCGAGTATGGCCCGCAAGACATTGCACGCATGCGCCGCGCCGAAGGAGCGAAGGCGGCCGCGCTTATCGAGGCGACGTATCATTGCCTGGACGAAAAAGACCTGCTCGTCTTCTACAACGAACGCACGCTGGAAAAAGTGACGCGCCTGTTGCGCCTGGTACAGCCAGCGATCGTGTTGACGCACAGTCCTGGCGATTACATGCTTGATCATGAGATGACCAGCACCATCGTCCGCGCCGCGGCGTTCGCGGCGCCGATCCCCAATTTCCAGGCCGAGCGCCGGCTTGGCCAGGTGCTGCCGACGATCCCTCATCTCTATTACTGCGATCCGATCGAAGGCAAGGACCCGCTCGGCCAGGACGTGCAGCCGAGCTTTTGCATCGATATTTCTCAGGTCATCGACGCGAAATCGGACATGCTCGGCGCCCACGCCAGCCAGCGCGATTGGCTCCTGAAACATCACGGCATGGACCAGTATGTGCAAGCGATGCGCGACTGGAGCGCCCAGCGCGGCCGCGAGCGCAGCATCCTGTTCGCCGAGGGATTTCGCCAGCACCTGGGACACAGCTATCCGCAGGATAATCTGCTCGGGACCTTGCTTGGAACCGCTTGAATCGCATTTCTCCCTTCTCCCTCTGGGAGTGGGGCCGGGGGTGAGGGCTGTAGCGCCAGGCCGCTGAAACTCCGGCCCTCACCCCAACCCCTCTCCCAGAGGGACAGGGGAGCCGATAGTTTGACGCGATTGCCGCACGCTTAAGAGAATTTCCATGGACGACGTCTATCTCCTATCGCGCTGGCAATTCGCGCTCACCATCATGTTCCATTACCTGTTCCCGCCGCTCTCGATCGGGCTCGGCGCGACCATGGTCATCATGGAGGCAACCTACCTTCGCACCGGCAACCTCCTCTACCACAACATGACCAAGTTCTGGTCGCGCATCTTTGCCGTCAACTTCGCCGTCGGCGTCGCCACGGGCATCGTCATGGAATTCGAGTTCGGCACCAACTGGGCGAAATACTCGCGCTACGTCGGCGACGTCTTCGGCTCCGCGCTCGCCGCTGAAGGCATATTCGCATTCTTCCTCGAATCAGGCTTCCTTGCCGTGCTCGTCTTCGGCTGGGACCGCGTCGGCAAACGCATGCATTTTTTCGCCACGCTCATGGTCGCGCTCGGCAGCATCTTCTCCGCCATCTGGATCATTGTCGCCAACTCCTGGATGCACACCCCCGCCGGCTACGAGCTCGAAGGCAGCGGCGCCGAGACGCGCGCGGTCATCACCGATTTCTGGACCATGGTGCTCAACCCGTCGAGCGTCGATCGCCTGATTCACGTTTTGCTCGGGGCGTTCATCCAGGGGGCATTCTTCGTCATGAGCATCTCCGCGTATTATCTGCTCCGCCGGCGCCATGTCGAATTCGCGAAGCGATCCTTCAGCGTCGCCCTCATCTTCGGCTGCATCGCCTGCCTCGCGATCGGCGCGTCGGGGCATTCGCAGGGCCGCATGGTTGCGAAGAACCAGCCCGCGGCGCTGGCCGCGCTCGAGGGACATTACCACACCGGCCCCGCCGACCTGCACCTCTTCGGCATTCCGAATCCGAAAGAGAAACGAATCGACGCCAGCATCGCCATCCCCGGCGGCCTCAGCTTTCTTGTCAGCGACGACTTCAACACCCCCATCGCGGGGCTTGACCACTTCGATCCAAAAGATTGTCCGTCCGACACTTTGTTGCCAATCATTTTCACGACCTATCACCTGATGGTCGGAATCGGCTCGCTCATGATGGCGCTGACGCTGCTCGGCGTCTTCCTTCTCTGGCGCGGCACGCTGTTCGAGAAGCGCTGGCTGATGTGGCTTTTCGTGCTGGCCGTGTTCGGTCCGTTCATCTGCAACCAGAGCGGCTGGGTCGCAACCGAAGTCGGCCGGCAGCCGTTCATAGTCTATCCGGAGGTAGAGTGGCGAGACGACATGCCAACGATGAAAACGAACGGCCCACATCCGGGGTTGCGGACGCGCGACGGTCTGTCCAGCGAAAAAGCAGTCAGCGCCGACCAGGTCCTGCAATCGATCCTGATGTTCAGCTTCGTGTACCTGTTGTTGTTCGTGGTGTGGGTGTATGTCCTCAACAGCAAGATCCAGCACGGGCCCGACGAAGTGACGGCGCCCGCGCTCGAAACGACAACGGACAGCCTGCTCGATGCGGCTACCGCGAACAAGCCCGCAGGCGGCGATTCGCTCACGGGGCTCCCCTTGCCCTCTGCATTCAAGGGAAGAGGGGCCGGAGGAGAGGGAAGTTAGCATTTCTCCCCTCTCCCTCTGGGAGAGGGGCCGGGGGTGAGGGCGGAAGT
>DASRSQ010000395.1:0-3682 GCA_035656475.1 Gemmataceae bacterium
ACGCATGCCTGGGCCGTCGCGAGATCTCCGGTGAACGAATGCATTACCGCCCGGACCGGACCGTGCCTGTCGAAATCTTGCCGCAGCATGCGCACGACGTCCGCTTCCGCCTCACGGCAATGGATGACAACGGCGTGATCGATCTTGCGCGCCAGCTCGAGGTGCCGCGCGAAATAGTCTTCCTGCTGCGCAAACGGCGTGCGGTCCCAGTAGCGGTCGAGTCCCGTCTCGCCCAGCGCGACGACTTCGGGCCGCTGCACGAGAGCGACGACTTCATCCCACGCCGTCGGCGTTGCCTCGGCGACATGGTTGGGCTGGATACCGACCGTGGCGCGCAACAGCGGATGCTTGGCCGCGAGATCGACGCAGCGCGGGCTGTCGAGCGCCGTCGTCGCCACCACGACGATGCGCTGCAACCCGGCAGCCGCGGCGCGCTCGAGCACCGCCAGCAGGTCGCCGTGAAAGCGCTCGTCGTCCAGGTGCGCATGCGTATCGATCCAGGAAAGCGGCACTGGCATCCTCCAGCGTGCGATGGCCTTGCTATCCTACGGACAATTCGAGCAACGGGCTGGATCCGAGGGATTGTCAGCAGGCGTGCGCGTCGCTCGTAAGCCATTTGTATTTCGTTGTTTGTGGCGGTCATCGCAAGTGCCCTTATCGCCGGCACGAGCCGTACATCCGGACTCATCCGCATCTTCGTTAGCTTGATGCAGTTGCGTGTCTTTGATCCGTTGGGCGCGCTCATGCGTTGGCGATCATGGGGCGATACTCAATCTAAGCACTGCACGGATGCGGCGCCTATACGGGAGATAGCCGATGCGGAAGGGAATCCTTGGATCGGTAGCGTGTTTATTTACCAGTGCCAGCATGGCACTAGCACAGGCCAGCTCAATGCCTCCGCCTGAAACAAAGGATGGGGGCGCGAGTTTGGCGCCGCCGGTTGAAGCATCGACAGAAGGCGTGGAGTTGACACAGGCCGCGGAGCAGACCAAGGCAGCACCAAGACTGCCCCAGGCATCGCCAAACATCCCACAGGCGACTCCGGCGCAGACGCCATCAACCGCTCCCACCAATTCCCCCTTCTCCTGCAATCCATTCTCTTGCGCCCAGAACGGGTGCTCGACCCGCTACTGGGTCAACGCGGAGTATCTGAACTGGTGGTTCAAGAATAGTCCCATCGACGTGCCGCTCGCCACCACCGGCCCGCTCGGACCCGGGGGCACCCCCTTCGGCATTATCCCCAACGTCCCTGGCGCCATCGGTACGCCGGGCACGCAGGTGTTGCTCGGCAATCAGAACTTCGGCACCAGCAATCACGCCGGCATTCGCCTGACCTTTGGCACCTGGCTTGACCCGGATCAAAGCCGGGGCGTCGAGGTCAGCTACTTCCTCGTCGCGGATCGAAACAACACGCAGATCGTCGGCAACACCGGCGCCTTGCTGACCGTGCCATTCCTGGACGTCGGTCCAATCAAGGGACAGAATACGCTCATCCTCGCGGCCCCGGGCAACCCGGCCTTCGCCAACGGCAGCGCGATCCTGGGCGTCACCAATCACTTGCAAGGGGAGGAACTCAACGGCATCTTCAACCTGAGCCGTACGGACACCGCGCGGGTTGACCTGCTGGTCGGTGCTCGCTTGCTGCAGTTCCGCGAAGCTCTGACATTCGGCGCCAACAGCGTCGGAACGGCTCCGCTGGGTATCGACAATGCATCCGACTCCTTCGTTGGCAACAACAACTTCTACGGCGGTCAGCTTGGCCTCCGCGCGGAGTTCGTGCGCGGCCCGTATTTCTTCGGCATCACCGAGAAGTTCGCTCTGGGTGGATTGCAGGAGCAAATGTCGGTCAGCGGGAGCACCGTGACCAACTTCAACCCGATCAGTGCAGGTTCGGTGCAGGCTTTCCCCGGCGGCGTGTTTGCTCAGCCGACCAACATCGGCGACCACAGCCGGGGGCGTTTCACCTTCGCCAACGAGGTGATCGCGACGGCGGGATATCAGATGAACGACTGGGCTCGGGTTTTTATCAGCTACGACTTCATCTTCCTCAACAACGTGGCTCGGCCGGGGCAGCAGCTCAACCGTTCCATCAATGATTCGCAGTTCGCGGCGACCATTCCGCCTCCGGGCGGCCTGGTCGGTCCCGCCAGCCCGGCATTCTCGTTCCGCGATTCGAGCTTCTGGGCCCAGGGTTTCAATGTCGGTTTGTCGTTCCGTTATTAGTCTGCAGATAAGCGTGGGATCGGTGGTCATCCTGACTCATTGGAGAATGTTATGTCCGTGCTAAAGTGGCTCTCGTCGCGACTGTTCGCCCACCAGCCACGTTCGCGAGTTCGACGGGATTCGAGCTTTCGCCCTGGCCTGGAGGCCCTGGAAGACCGCAGCCTGCCAAGCACGCTGACGGTGACCAATACCAGCGACAGCGGCGCTGGCTCGCTCCGCAATGCTGTCACGAACGCCGCTCCGGGCAGCACGATCGTCTTCGCTCCCAGCCTGGCCGGCAAGACCATCAAATTGACCAGTGCAGAGATCGTTCTCGACAAGAGCGTGACGATCCAGGGCGGAGGCGCGGTGACCATCAGCGGTAACGGCGCCTTTCGCATCTTCGATGTCAACGACAGCACTCCCACCGTCATCAAGGTCAACCTTTCTGGACTTACCTTCACCGCCGGCAAGAACACTGGACTCGGCGGCGCCATCCTGAACGAGGGTGAAAACCTCTCCCTCAGCGGCGACGTCTTCGTCGGCAATACGGCCGGGAACGGCGGCGCGGTGAGCAATGCCTTTGGCAGCACGCTCTCGGTCTTGAACAGCACCTTTTCTTCGAATACTACTACCTCCGTTGGCGGCGGCGCCCTCATCAACTTTGGCACCGCAACCATTCAGAACACCACGATCAGCGGCAACCACGGGCCCATCAACGGCGGCGGCATCAACGTTCAACCCGGCGGCACGTTGACCCTGATCAACACCACCGTCGCCAACAACACCTCCGGTGGACTCGGTGGCGGTATCTCTAGCCTCGGCAAGCTCAACATCTTCAACAGCACCATTGCCGGCAACCAGGGCACCGGCGGCGGTGGTATCGCCACCAGTAATCCCAACACCACCATCCAAAGCTCCATCGTCGCCAAAAACAAAGGCGGCGACCTCAGCGGGGGCGCCTACCACGTCAACTATAGTCTCATCGGAAGCTCCGTAGGCGTAACCTTTGCCGCGGGCTCCGGCAACAACATCCTCAACAAGGATCCCTTGCTGGGACCGCTGCAGAACAACGGCGGGCCCACGCTGACGATGTTGCCAGCGGCGAACAGCCCGGTCATCGGCAAAGGCGCCAATCCCAAGAACTTGACCACCGACCAGCGCGGCGTGCCACGCTCCTCCATCGGTGTGGACATCGGCGCTGTCCAGGTGACTGGACGCCGCATGGGGGCCATCGGGTAAGACTTGTCCGCAACAACCATTCTCCACGCCGATGACGGTAATGTCGTCGGCGTTGCTGTTTAGGTGCTCCCGGTTGAAGCGAGCGCTGTCGCGGCATAAAGCATCAGCACGCACACAAGGAGCAACCATGAATGCCGCTTTGATGTTCCTCGCACTCCTGCCGGCTCACCCGGCAATCGCATTGAGCATCCGGCTCCCCTCTCCCTCTGGGAGAGGGGTTGGGGGTGAGGGCGGAAGT
>DASRSQ010000396.1:0-8070 GCA_035656475.1 Gemmataceae bacterium
ACTTCGCGCCGAAGGCCAACGCCGTCATCCAGCTCTTCATGCATGGCGGGCCGAGCCAGGTCGATTTGCTCGATCCGAAGCCGATGCTCGATCGCTACGATGGGCAGGCGCCTCCCTCGGAAGTTGCAGACGATGAACGGATCACCGGCAATCTCCTCAAGAGCCCGTTTCGCTTTCACCGACACGGCCAATCCGGCCTCGAATTCTCCGAGGTACTGCCTCACATCGGCGCTCACGCCGACAAGATCGCGGTGATCCGTTCGATGTTCACGGAGCATCGCAATCACGAGCAGGCGTGCTGGATGATGCACACCGGCATGATCATCGCGGGCCGGCCATCGATTGGCGCCTGGGTCGCCTACGGCCTGGGGAGCGAGAATCAAAACCTGCCCGCGTACGTCGTCCTTCCCGATCCGCGCGGCTTGCCCGTCGATGGCATCCGCAACTGGTCGAGCGGCTGGATGCCGCCGCTCTACCAGGGCATGCAGTTCCGCTCCGAGGGAATGCCGGTCCTGAACCTGCGGCCGCGCACGCCGCGCGGGCCGGAAGTTGAAGCCAATCGCATGCAACTGCTCGAAGCGCTCAACGGCCAGCATCGCTCGGCCCGTCCGGACGAGCTGGAGCTCGATGCCCGCATCGCCAACTTCGAGATGGCCGCCCGCATGCAGCTGTCCGCTGGCGATGCACTCGACATCAATCAGGAAACGCCGGCGATCCACCGTCTCTACGGGCTCGACAATGCGACGACTCGCTCCTATGGCACGCGTTGCCTGATGGCGCGCCGGCTCGTCGAACGCGGCGTTCGTTACGTCCAGCTCTTCCTGTCCGGGCAGCCGTGGGACACGCACAACAACAACGCGGCCGGCACGCGCGGCATCTGCAATCAGACTGATCTTCCCGTCGCCGCCCTACTCACGGACCTCGCGCAGCGCGGCCTGCTCAATTCGACGCTCGTCTTCTGGGGCGGCGAGTTCGGCCGCACGCCCGGCGCTCAAGGCCGCGACGGCCGCGATCATCATCCGTACGGCTTCAGCGTCTGGCTGGCCGGCGGCGGCATCAAGGGAGGCCAGGTCCACGGCGCCACCGACGATTTCGGCTACCACGCCCGTGTCGATCGTACCAGCGTCGCCGACCTGCACGCCACCATGCTGCACCAGCTCGGCCTCGACTACTCGCGTCTCGCCTATCACCGTCATGGCCGCGACGAGCGCCTCACCGATGTCGCTCAGCCACAGTTGCTGCGTCGTTTGATTGATTGAGCCATTGGGCTGGCGTCACCCAAAGGGTTTGAATCTCGGAGCCCTGTAGCTTTGGGGGCCCATTCCGCAATCTGTACTCTCTCCTGCGAAGTCCGTTGTCAAACGCCCTTCGGTTGCATAATCTCACAACAATGCCGAAGAAAGCGCGCACGCCGGCGCGGACGGTCCCACCTGAAGGAGAGCCATGAGCCAGATTGAGTTGCGCCCCGGACTTGCCGATGTCCCGGTCGCCGAGTCGGCTGTCAGCTTCATTGACGGCAAAAACGCACGCCTGGAATATCGCGGCATCGCGGTCGAAACCCTGGCGACCGAGAGTTGTTTCGAGGAAACCGCCTACCTCCTTCTCAAAGGAGATCTTCCCTCGCAAAAGCAACTCGCCGACTTCGACGATCAGCTTCGCACCCACCGCCGCCTCAAATTCCGTCTTACTGACCTCATCAAGTGCCTGCCGGAAACCGGCCATCCGATGTACGCCTTGCAGGCCGCCGTCGCCGCCATGGGCATGTTCTACCCGGCCCGCGATGTCACCAACGCCAAGAGCAACTGGGAATCCACCATTCGGCTCGTCGCCAAGCTGCCGACCGCCGTCGCTGCCTTCCATCGCATCCGTCACGGCGATGAGCCGATCAAGCCGCGCGACGACCTCGACCATGCGGCCAATTTCTACTGGATGCTGTTCGAGAAGGAGCCGTCGCCGGCGATTCGCAAGGTGATCGACGCGTGCCTGATCCTACACGCCGAGCACACGATGAACGCGTCGACGTTTTCGGGCCGCGTGACCGGGTCGACGCTTGCCAACCCGTACACCGTCATCAGCGCCGCCATCGGTACCTTGACCGGCCCGCTGCACGGCGGCGCCAACGAGGAAGTCCTCGACATGCTCGAGGAGATCGGCACCAAGGGCAACGTCCGCAAGTGGTGTGACGACGCCATCACTAACAAAAAAAAGATCATGGGCTTTGGCCATCGCGTCTACAAGGTCAAGGACCCGCGCGCCACCGTCCTGCAAAGCCTGGCCGAACGCGTTTTCACCGACCTCGGCAAGCCGCCGATGTACGACCTCGCCGTCGAGATGGAAGGCGTGATGGCTGAAAAGCTCGGCCCGAAGGGAATCTATCCGAACGTCGATTTCTATTCCGGCATCGTCTACAACGCGCTCGGTATCCCGCGCGACTTGTTCACACCGATCTTCGCCATCGCCCGCGTCGCCGGCTGGCTGTCGCACTGGCTCGAACAGATGCACAACAACCGCATCTATCGACCGGAGCAGATCTACGTCGGCAAGCGCAATGCGCCGTATGTGCCGTTGGCCGAGCGGCCGTGATCGTTCATGGTCTGGCCGTGTTATTAGGGCCGGTTCTGTCAGGCCTGGGAAACATGACCCTGACATTGACTCGGCCCTACAAGGGCGGTTCAACCGTCGTGTTTGACTCATGAACGAGCCCTTCAGGCTCGATGACACATAGCCAACTGGGCTGACGGAATCGGCCTTTCAGGCCGCCATGCAAACAGCCTACACTCACTTCCGAAGCTTCTTCTTCCGCAACAGCGATTCGATCCAACGCGCACTCTTCTTCCTCAATGGCGGCGGACATGCCGCGCGATAGTCGAGCCGGGCGGCGAATCGGCCTGCGTCGTAACACTTATCCAGCAACGCTTGCAGATCGATGACGACGTCGGGATCATCGCCGGCCAGCGGTACGCCGATGCGAGGCAAGCGATTCGGCAACGGCACCGGCCACACGCGAAACTTGTTCTGCCAGCCACCCTTGTGCAGGCACACGAGATAATCGAACTCGGTCTCCGCGACGCGTTCCTCCGGCACCGCAATCGTGTGCCGGCCGCCACGCAGCAAGTCAATCTCGATGAAATGCGTCTTGCTGCCGAGCAGCAGTTCCACTTGCTTCTGCAGATATTGATCGCGCCCCTCACCCGGATTCTTGTTGGTCGGACTCAAGACTTCCAGCACCGCGACGAGTGTGCCCCGATTGCGCGCGAGATGGATCTCAATGAACGATTCGCGAAAATCCGAGGCGGAAATTCAATCTCAAGCGAGGGATCGCCTTCGATCACGGCAACGGTGCCGTTGGTCTTTTTTCCTTTGTGTGCATGCTTGGAGACGTGCCCGTCGGGATGGCGACTTGTCGGCGGCTCCACCACCGTGGCCACATACCCGGCAGGCAGATGATGGTTCAACTCCATCCAAAGGAATGAGATCAAGCCCGGATGAATCGTGGGCCAGATGGCGGGCTCTTCAAGAAACGGATCCATTCCAGGAAATGGACTGGGCATACACATTCTCCGCGACGCCTCCGTTCATTCTACCTCGCCGGGCCGAACCGGATTGACGGAACTCGATTGGTCCGGTATAGGACGGGCCTTCAAACCGGAGAATTGCCCATGTTACGCTTCTTCACTGCGCTGGCGGTGTTGTTGCCGATCTTTGTCGGGGGATGTTCGGCATTTGGCTGGCAGGCGAGTTCTGCTAGCCAGGGGCTTGACATCAACCCGTTAAACTGGGGCACCGGCCAATCGGTGATTTCTCCGTCGAACGCCCCCGGCTTCACCAACGGCGAGCCCCTCGACATGCGTTCCCGGCGCTGATCTCACTTCTTCGCCAGAATCGCCTTGCACACGCGCTCCGGCGACATCGGCAACACGTCCATGCGCACACCAATCGCCTGATGGATCGCGTTCGCGATTGCGCCGCACGGCGGGACGATCGGCACCTCGCCGACGCCGCGGACGCCGAAGGGATGCTTCGGGTCGGGCACCTCGACGATCACCGCGTCAATCATCGGCAAATCGAGAGCGGTCGGCATACGGTAGTCGAGGAAGCTGGCGTTCGTCATCGCGCCCTTGTCGTTGTAGATGTATTCCTCGTTCAGGGCCCAGCCGATGCCTTGCACGCTGCCCCCCTGAATCTGGCCTTCGACATAGCTCGGATGGATCGCACGGCCGCAATCCTGGACGGCGGTGTAGCGGAGGATGTTGACCTTGCCGGTGTCGGGATCGACCTCGACATCGACGATGTGCACGGCGTATGCGCCGCCTGGCCATGGCGGATCGACGCTCGCCCGGCCGACGATGACGCTGCCATGCTTCTGCGACTCGGCCGCGATCTCCTTGAACGTCATCTTCTTCGACGCGTCACGCTTCGAGTGAACGGCGCCTTTCTCGTAGACAAGATCGCCCGCCTCGCATTTCCAGGCGTGCGCGGCCTTCTCGATCATCTGCTTCTGAATGTCCTTGGCCGCTTCGACCGCGGCCCAGCCGGTGGCGTAGGTCGTGCGGCTGCCGCCGGTGACGTCGGTGTAACCGACCGCGTCGGTGTCAGCGACCATCGGCTTGACGTCCTCGGCGCGGATGCCGAGCGTCTCGGCGAGTTGCATGGCGATCGAGGTGCGCGTGCCGCCGATGTCGGTGCTGCCTTCGACAAGGCTGACCGAGCCGTCGCCGTTGACGCTGGCAGTGACGCACGATTTGAGGCCGATATTGAACCAGAAGCCGGCTGCAACGCCGCGGCCGCGCGGGAACTTGGGATTGGTTCCCTTCGTGAGCGACGCGGTGTAATGCGGATGCTTCTTGGCGGCCTCGGCGGTTTCGATCATGCCGATACGCGGAAACGCCGGCCCGTCGGCGCGGCGTGATCCTTCCTTCGCGCCATTCTTGATGCGGAACTCAAGTGGGTCGATTTTCAGCTTTTCGCAGATCTCATCGACCACGGTTTCCATCGCCATCGCGGCATTGGTGGCGCCGGGCGCGCGATACGCAGAGGTCGCCGGCTTGTTGACGCAGACGTCGTAGCCATCGATGTGCAGGTTGGGGATGTCGTAGCAGGAGAAGATGCAAACGCAGCCGGCCCAGATCGGCGAGCCGGGGAACGCGCCGGCCTCGTAGGCGAGATACGCCTCGGCGGCGGTGAGCTTGCCGTTCTTGTCGGCGCCGACCTTGACTCGGATGTGCGAGCCGGGCGTTGGCCCGGTTGCTTCGAAGCAAGCGGCGCGATCCATCAGCACCTTGACCGGGCGTCCCGCCTTCTTGCTCAGGATCGCCGCGACGGGTTCGAGATAGACGCGAATCTTGCCGCCGAAGCCGCCGCCGATTTCCATCGGCACGACCTTGATCTTGGCGATCGGGATCTCCAGTAGCACTGCGACCTGGGCACGGACCGTGAACGAGCCCTGCGTCGAACACCAGATCGTCACGCTGCCGTCGGCATTCCACAACGCCGATGCGTTGTGCGGCTCGATGTAGCCCTGATGCACGGTGGCCGTGTTGAACGTCTTCTCGATGACGACCGCGGCGTCGGCGAAACCCTTGGCGGTGTCACCAAGTTTGTATTGCAGATGCTTGGCGACGTTCGTAGGCTTCTTCTCGCCGTTGGCGCCGGCCATCGATTCGGTCACGAGATCCGCGTGCAGGATCGGCGCGCCCGGTTGCATCGCCCGCACGACATCGGTGACATTAGGGAGAACCTCGTACTGCACTTCGATCAGCTTGCACGCTTCCTCGGCGACATGTCCGCTCACCGCCGCGACGGCGGCGACAGCCTGGCCACGATAGAAAACCTTGCCGCGGGCGAGGCAGTTGCTGCTGAGGTGCGACACCTTGATCGCGCCTTCGCCAAGGTCCGCGATCTTGTCGCCGGGATCGGGCAGGTCCGCCGAGGTCACAACCGCATGTACGCCAGGCAGCGCGAGTGCTTTCGAGACGTCGATCTTGACGATTTTCGCGTGAGCGTGCGGGCTGCGCAACACGCGCCCGTGCAGCAGGCCGGCGGCCTGGAAGTCTGCCCCGTAGAGCGCGCGGCCGGTGACCTTGTCGATGCCGTCGTGGCGGATGGGACGAGTGCCGATTACGTTGAATGTCTGCGTCATGGTCGGTTCCTCATTTTGGGTTGGTATAGCGGAACGGGCGCGCGGGAGAAGGGGAGCGCAGACGCTGATTTGTCACATCAACTTAGATGTAGCGGGCGAGCCAGGCAGCGAATTGTATCATCAGCATTGGCAAAATCGAGTCGCATCTTGTGGGAAGCACATCATGAAAGCGATTGTCCTCCAGTCCGCGTTTGGCATCGAGAACCTGCACGTCGTCGATCGGCCCGAGCCGACGCCGGGGCATGGGCAGGTGCTGCTCAAGATGAAGGCGTGGTCGCTGAACTATCGCGATCTGCTCGTTGCCAAGGGACTCTACAATCCGAAGCTGAAGTTTCCGTTCGTGCCGCTCTCGGACGGCGTCGGCGAAGTCATCGGCGTCGGCCCCGGCGTGACACGCGTCAAGGTCGGCGATCGCGTTGCGGGCTGCTTCATGTCGCGCTGGATCGCGGGCGCCATCACCGACATCGGCGCCAAATCGGGGCTGGGCGGCAACATCGAAGGCATCGCGGCGGAGCAAGTCGTGCTCGACGAAGACGCCGTGGTGAAGGTTCCGACGCATCTGAGCGACGAGGAAGCCGCCACGCTGCCATGTGCCGCCGTGACGGCCTGGAACGCCCTCGTCACGCAAGGCGGCCTGAAAGCAGGCGACAGCGTGCTTGTGCAAGGGACCGGCGGCGTGTCGATCTTTGCCCTGCAATTCGCACGCATGATGGGGGCCCGCGTCATCGCCACCTCGTCGAGCAACGCCAAGCTCGAGCGCGTCAAGCAGATGGGGGCCAGCGATGGCATCAATTACAAGGACACGCCGGCCTGGGACGAGAAGGTCCGCGAAGTCACCGGCGGCGCGGGGGTCGATCACGTCGTCGAAGTCGGCGGCGCCGGCACGTTCAACCTGTCGATGAAGTCGGTCCGCCTCGGCGGCATCGTCAGCCTCATCGGCGTCCTCGCGGGCAAGGGCGATGTCAACCTGATGCCGGTGCTGATGAAGAGCGTGCGCGTGCAGGGCATCTTCGTCGGCAGCCGCGAGATGTTCGAGGCGATGAACAAGGCGATCGCGCTGGCGCAGATGCGGCCGGTGGCCGATCGCGTCTTCGACTTCAAGGACATCCAGGCGGCGCTCAAACACATGGAAGCGGGAGCCCACTTCGGCAAAATCTGTTTGCGGGCATAATGCGAGCATCCAATCGCATTGGAGGAGCCATGACTGCGACCGCGCGAGCCGCTCTCGAAGCACGCTATCAGAAGGCTGCGAAGAGATACGAGGCGAGCTTGCCGTTAGAGCATTTCATGGATTTGCCCGACCATGCCACGCAGCGCAAGATCAGCTGGGACAGCCTGGGTCTGCTGGCAGCGAAACGGCCGGACGTGCATGTGTTCAACGAGTTGCTGGTGCAATATCCGCTGCCGCGGCGCCGCAAACCGGGGCAGGTGGTGCCGGACAACATGGTCGTGATCTACGACGGTCCGCTCGAACCCGATTTGAGCTACAACACGCCGCTGGTCAAGCCTCGCCCGTTTTGGATGCTGGAGTACGTGTCGAAGAACAGTACGCGCAAAGACTACGTCGACAACATGCGGCGTTACGAGCGCGACCTGAAGGTACCGTATTATCTGCTCTTCGATCTGCGCAAGCAGAAGCTGACGCTCTATCGCCACAACGGCAAACGCTATGACGCGCTGACGCCCAATTCGGCGGGGCGGCTTGAAGTGCCCGAACTGGAGCTCGAACTGGCGATTCTCGACGAATGGGTGCGATTCTGGCACAAGGGGAAGCTGCTGCCATTGCCTGCCGATATGCAAAGAGGCCTCGAATCGGCCCGGCAAGAGATTGCGGAATTGCGCAAACAACTCGACGCGCTCAAATCCAGGCGGCATGACTCGCAATGAGCGCGTACCTATAATGCTCCTGCCAGGAATAGGAGCGAGCCCAT
>DASRSQ010000397.1:0-3366 GCA_035656475.1 Gemmataceae bacterium
TCAAGTCGCTCGCCTGTGGTTTCGGCAGCCTTGCGCTCGCGGACCTGCTGAGCGCCGCCGACAATCCGCTTGCCGAGCGGCAACCGCACCACGCGCCGCGTGCCAAGCGCGTCATCTTCATCTTCATGCAAGGCGGGCCGAGCCATGTCGACACGTTCGACTTTAAGCCTCGGCTCGAGCGCGAAGACGGACGCATGCGTTCGTTCCAGGATGCTCGCACCTTTGCGCGCGATCGCACCGTTATCGAACATCGTGTCATGAAGAACATGTGGCCCTTCCGCCAGTACGGCGAATCGGGCAAATGGGTGTCGTCGCTCTTTCCTCGCATCGCGGAGCATGTCGACGACCTCTGCTTCCTGCAAGGCATGCACACCGAAGGCATCGCGCACGGACCGGCGACGTTGTTCATGCACACCGGTTCGATCAACCTCATTCGCCCGTCCGTTGGCGCGTGGACGCTCTACGGTCTCGGCACCGAGAACAACAACCTGCCCGGTTTCATCACCATCTGCCCGTCAATGGGCAATGGCGGCCCACGCAACTGGTCGAACGCGTTCCTGCCGAGCACGTTTCAGGGGACGCCGATTGGTCGCGCTGGCATTCCCGCCAGCGAGGCTCGCATCCGCAATATCACCAACCCGCAGCGCAGCGTCGGCGAACAACAGGGGCAACTCGATCTGCTGCGAACGCTAAACGAGGAACAGCGGCGGCAACGTCCCGACGATTCGGAGCTCGACGCCGTCCTCAGCTCCTACGACCTCGCCTTCCGCATGCAGATGCATGCTCCGGAGATTCTCGACCTCTCGCGCGAAACCACCGAGACGCTTCGCCTCTACGGCATCGGTAACGGCCCGACCGACAACTTTGGCCGCCAGTGCCTGATGGCGCGCCGCCTTACCGAGGCCGGCGTCCGCTACGTGCAGATCAACTACGGAGACAACACCGACAACCCCGCGTGGGACCAGCACTCGAACCTGCCGATGCATGCCACGCACGCCCGCAACGTCGATCAACCGGTGGCCGCCCTTCTGGCGGATCTCAAACGGCGCGGCTTGCTCGAGGACACCCTCGTCTGGTTCGGCGGCGAGTTCGGCCGCACCCCGTACGCCGAACGCAATGGCACCGGCCGCGATCACAATCCCGGCGGCTTCACGCAATTCCTCGCCGGCGCTGGCGTCAAACCCGGCTTCGTCCACGGCGGCACCGACGACTTCGGCCACCTCGCCGAGTTCGGCAAGGTCCACATGCACGACATGCACGCCACCATCCTCCACCTCCTCGGCCTCGACCACACGCGCCTGACCTATCGCTACGACGGCCGCAACTTCCGCCTCACCGACGTCGAGGGGAGAGTCGTGGAGGAGATTTTGGCGTGAGCGAATTCGATTCGCCCTGGAAAGAAGTCCTCGATCAGTATTTCGAGGCTTTCGTCGCTTTCTTCTTTCCGCAGATTCATCGCGCCATCGACTGGCCCCGCGGCTTCGAGACGCTGGACAAGGAATTGCAGCAGATCATGCCCGACGCCGAGATCGGGCGTCGCTATGTCGACAAACTCGTCAAGGTCTGGCGCCGGGATGGAATCGAAGAATGGGTGTTGATTCACATCGAGGTTCAGCACGCGAGCGCTGACGATTTTGCACGGCGCATGTTCGTCTACTACTATCGTCTGCTTGATCGCTAACGCGGCATGGCGCGCGAGGATGTTCGCAATCTCTTTCGCTTCATTGACTGGGTGATGGATTTACCCGAGATCTTGGCATTGGAATTCAATCAGACACTGCATCTTTACGAAGAGGAGAAACGTATGCCCTACGTCACCAGCATCGAGCGTCATGCCATTGAGAAAGGCAGGCAAGAGGGCAGGCTGGAGGGCAAGCTCGAACGCGAGCTTGCAACCTGCGAGATGTTGCTGACGCACAAATTCGGCAACGCGGGGCTGGCGCTGTTGCCACTGGTACAAAAGCTGGCAAGTCCCGAGAGGCTCAAAGAAATTCAGAAAGCGATTCTGGACGCGAACACTGTTGAAGATGTCGCCCAGCTGCTTGAATAGAACACCCCGGACGCCAATCCACGTCATGTCAGGCGAGTATGACCGTGAACGGCGTCGGGGAAGGTGGCTTCGACTTTCCGATTCTCACTTCTTGTCGCTTCGCGGCTTTAACTTTGGGCCGAAATTGTTCTTCAGTCTCTCGAAATCGTCCTTGCTCATACCGCGGCCGTCGAAGTAGACCGTCTCGATTGCGGGCAGCGTGAGCATCGATGTCGGCAGGCGGTTGAGCGATCCTCTGGACAGGTCCAGCGTCTTCAGCGACTTGAGGCCCGTGAACACATCGTCGGGCAACTGGCCGAGTTGCTCGGTCATGATCAGGGTTTCGAGGTTGGTCAGGTTGGCGAATACCTTGCCGTTGATGGCGATCGGATCCTGCGGCCGGCCTTGATTGTGCAGGAGCGAAAAGAAGTGCAGCGACTTCAGATTTTTCAGGCCCGCGAAGTCGTGGTCCTTGAAGGACTTGATGTGGATGTGTGGCAACTTCAGTTCCGTCACCGTCTCGAGATCCGCCGTGGTGATGTCGTTGCGGTTCTTCTTCAACACGCCTTCCAGGGCGACACACACCGGCTCCGAGCGATCGCGCACGCCTGCCGGGGCAGGTTGGCCGGCGGCCAGGGGCAGGAACATCGATGCAATCAGGATCGAATTCATGGCTTCTCCACGTTGATGGTTTGTTCGCGTCCTCATGCTTATCAGCGAAAGCGGCGCGGCTCGTCCGCCAAGATTTTCGGATCGGCGACGCTCGAATACCCGCCGAAACAATTTCGTCTATCATAAGTCGCGTGCGTCGCATTCGTGGCGCTGGGAAATTGGCATATCCAATCGAACAAGGAGTTTTCGAAATGCTTCGACGAATCATGGCTTGCGCTGCAGTTGCCGTCATGCTGGCGCCGGTTCTCGGCCTCGCGGCGGATTATCCGCTGAGCGGCAAGAACACGACGATCAAGTTCGTTGGCACCAAGCCGAACGGCAAACATGAAGGCGGCTTCAAGACTGTCACCGGCACCGCCTCCGTCGCCAACAATGATCCGACCACTCTCAAGATCTCGATCGACATCGACATGGACTCGCTTTACAGCGACGCCGAGAAGCTTACTGCCCACCTGAAATCCCCCGATTTCTTTGGCGTCAAGACGAATCCGAAATCGAAGTTCGTGTCCACGAGCGTGGAGAAAACCACCGATGGCTACAAGGTCACTGGCGACTTCACCATGCTCGGCAAGACGCAGTCGATCAGCTTCCCCGCCAAGATTGCGGCGACCGCCGATGGCCTGACGCTGTCGAGCAATTTCACCATCGACCGCACCAAGTGGGGC
>DASRSQ010000398.1:0-3069 GCA_035656475.1 Gemmataceae bacterium
TCGCCGAGGTCCAACCCCAGGCACCGTTCGCACCAGAACGATGCTCGGGCGGTGCTTAAATCCCTACTGCCCGAGTCGGGGAGCGACATTCGCGGCCGTATGCGATCCTACGATGAACTGCTGCAAGCCTCGGCGTGCCGCGCGCGCCGAGAATTCGATGATCTGCTCCGGATTTTGGACGGCGAGCTTCGGCTGATCACGCCGGTCGACGTCGAGGAGACCTGCGCCGGCGAGGACTCTGAGAGGCATGCGCTACGTGGTGCTTCGCGATCAACCGGCGAAGAACACCCGGCCACGCCAAAGCGGTGGTTTCAACTAAGCCATGATTACCTCGTGCCGTCCCTGCGTGAATGGCTCACGAGCAAGCAGCGCGACACGTGGCGAGGCCGTGCTGAACTGCGATTAGCGGAGCGCGCGGCGGAGTGGAACGCGAGGCCGGAAAACCGTCACCTGCCCGCCTTGTGGGAGTACGTTGACATCCAGTTCCTTGCCAGTCGCGGTTGGAGCGACGCTCAGCGAAAAATGATGAGTCGGGCCAGTCGGTTCCACGGTCTGCGACTGTTCGCAGTGACGGCCACGGTGGCAGCATTGGCCATCCTCGCTTGGGTCGCCCTACCGCCGCGACCGGCCGATTGGGAGCTATTTTCAGAGCCGAAACGTTCGGCCGTCGAACGACTCGCCGCGTTCGATCGTTTGGACGTGATGGACGACGACAATTCGTTTAGCCGCCTGGTGCGCATGCTCGAGGACGAGCGTGACAACGACCTGTTGTCCGGTGTGATTTCTCGCGTCACCCGTGAAGGATTGGCACGCGTTAGGTCGGAGGGCCCGCGACACAATGCCTGGAGTACCCTGCTGTGCGGGTTGGTCGCTGACGGCACGTGCGATATCGCTACTCGGGTGGTTGCATTCGATGGCCTTCGGGCTGCCTCGACAGACACAGAGATTCTCGACATCGTCCGAACATGCATCGACAACAACGCTGACGGGGTTCTAGCCGAGCACATGTTGTCATCGATTGATGCTCTGTCGCTCGATGCGCGGAATGCCCATCGCGAAGAACTTGCACGCGGACTGATCGACATGATATCCGGTGCGGCGAATGAAAGAGCTGTCGGGCATTGTGTGGAGCGCTTCAAGGGGCTTGCGGCAGCGCAGCTTTGCGAGCTTCTCTTGGCGGCTTATCGAGAGACTGACGTAAAGGAAGCTGCACAGAAAAGCCTTGGGGTCTACGCGCGCCACGCCGACCGAAAGCGAGTTGAGGAGATCGGGCGGTACGTCGAACAGGAACTCCGGCGCATAGTGACGCGTGACGCGGCCGGTGAATTGCTGACCTCGTTTGATTTGGAGTACTTCGTCCAGGCTGCCGGTCTGCTGCAATCGCTCAGCGCGGTCCACTACGAAGAGGCACTTGATGTTGTCGAAATCCTACTCCGAAACCGAGAAAAGTTGGACGATGCCGCGATCCTCGATACAGTGATCGAAGCATTCGCTGCGTTGGCGAGGGACGACGATTCCGGCGGGCACAGTCTTTTGCCCTTGCGCGAGCTGGCAAATGACTCCGATGATCTCGCGGTACGAATCGCGGCGGTTCGTGCGCTCGGCGAGTTGGGTGATGTCGAAAGTCTACTTGCGTTGCGGATGCTGGCGATTGATCAAGACGGGGACGTGCCATTAAGCCTGCAAACTTCTGCCGTTCAAAGCCTTGTCAAGCTTGTCGAAATCCATCATCGCCGCGACGGAGCCAAGAATCTCGCGCCAACGGTCGTTGAGGATCTAGAGCAGTTGGTCGAGCGATTGAGTGACGCGCCGGGAACGGATAAGCGCGTGGACGTGCTCCGCGCAGCGATTTCCGGTATAGGGCATTTAGGAACGCCGAACGACGGCAAATCAATTCTGCCATCCCTGCTGGACCCTGACACGAGTTTAACCGCTATGGAGGCAATACAGATAATGTTGATCAACAATGCCAACAACGTCCAGCCGCTCGTCGACGACGTCTTGGCGTGGCGCAGCGAGGTGGTTGTGCCGAGAAGTCTCCCGGACGATCCGAGTCAATCCCTGGTCTTTGGACCTGCACTACCAAGTGAAAAGCATGGAGAAATGAACGTCGAGCTTGCAGCAAAGGCAGTGGCAGCGGCGTTGGCAAATGCCCACCGCGCTGACGCGCTCGCCGTGCGAACTCTCGCGACAAAATTACTGCGAACCCTGCTCCCCGACGCAACGGCTCCCTCATTCGAAGATTCGGGAAACGACGCAGTACGTGCCGCACAAGTAGATCGTTGGCTTAGCTGGTGGCGCGACGTCGCTGGGACGTACGAGTTTACTTCAGGACGTCTGGTTCGTCGTGAAGACGGAGAAGCACGTTGATTGGGTATTCGGCTGCATTCTTCTGAACGAGCGAGTCGAACGCGCGGTTCGGTTTACCGAACCGCGACAGCCGCCAAAAGTGCATGCACTGCTTGCCTTCGGGGGTGCGGTGAAGTCGCAACGTCTCCTCTTGGATTCGATGCCACAAGCCCGCACGAAGGCTATCGATGGTACTCGGACGTCCCACAATGACCGGGGCGGCAAAAGCCCCAGAGGTGACGAGAGGCCGGAGTGTGATGCCGGGTTGGTTGGCCACCTGTCGGCTATAGGCGATCGCATTAACCAACACGCAGTCCGCCTTGCGTCGGTTGACCGCTACGATGGCGTCCCGGACATTTTTACATTCTTTGATCTCCCCAAAGAAGTCCCGTGGAGTTTGATTCCTTTGTGCGAGCACCTGGGTGAGGAAGAGCTTCTCCATCAATGGGACACGCGGGTAAGTCGCAAGAGTCTTGCCCCGCAAATCGTCGAGCCTGTCGCCATCGAATCCGTGCGCGACCATCATTTGCGACTTCGTGAATTCCGGGTCCTCGTGAGAGCTATAGAAACAAATGGAAGCGGTTTTAGCCTTGGATATTTCTGCTGCAGCCAGCCAAATTCGATTCCCCACATCACGCCTAGGTGGATCTCGCCTGTATCCAACTTTCTACCGAACTCAAGCAAGGCATGAGCCTCGTCAGCACGCTCGGAGTCCTTCGG
>DASRSQ010000399.1:0-3976 GCA_035656475.1 Gemmataceae bacterium
TCATGGCATCCGCCAGGCCGACGCGCTGGCGATAGCCCTTGGATAGCGTGCTGAGCAGCCGCCGCCGTACCGTGACGAGTCGGCAACGATCCATGCAATACTCGACGCGCTTGATGCGATCGGTGCGTTCCATACCCTTGAGCTTGGCGCGGAATTGCAGGTATTCGTCGACGCGCATCTCGGGGTAGAGCGGAACGCTTTCGGGCAGATAGCCGATGTTTTGGCGTACCTGCATCGATTGCAGCATCACGTCATAGCCGGCGATCTTGGCGATGCCGCTGGTGGCGGGGAGATAGCTGGTGAGGATGCGCATGGTCGTGGTCTTGCCCGCGCCGTTCAGGCCGAGAAAACCGACGATTTCACCCTGTCCGACCGAGAAAGAAATGCGGTCTACGGCCACGATCGGCCCATAGCGTTTGGTGATATTGTCAACCTGAATCATGGTCGATCCTATCTTCGCGCGGGTCCTCCGCTGCATATCTGGGCTGTTAAAGCTAGGAAGGCCGGGCAGGATTTTCAAGGGGCGCATTCCGCCTTTTCTGCTTGCCATTGATGCTCGTCCGGCAGAGGATAAGTCCAACCTCCCACCACTTGCATCCACAAGGAAAGGACGAGAACGATGCGACAATGGTTTGCTCTCTCCGCACTCGCGGTCGCCCTGGGGCTCTGTGCGGCCGTCTCCAATGCCGGCGAGGAAAAGGCCGGCCCCAAGGACAACATGCCCCCCAGGGGCTTTACCGCCCTCTTCAATGGTAAAGATCTGACTGGCTGGCAGGGGCTGGTGCCGATCAACAAGCGCAAGAAGGATCCCGCCGAATACGCCGCCCAGGTCAAGGCCGCCACCGCAAAAGCAGTCGAACACTGGAAGGTCGTGGACGGCATCCTCGTCTACGATGGCAAGAACAACAACCTCCAGTCCGCCAAGGACTACGGCAACTTCGAACTCTTCGTCGACTGGAAGATCGAACCTAATGGCGACAGCGGCATCTACCTGCGCGGCAACCCGCAGGTCCAGATCTGGTCCATCAATGATCGGAACAATCCGAAAAAAGTCGGCTCCGGCGGCCTCTACAACAACCAGAAGAACCCCAGCAACCCGCTCGTCGTCGCCGACAATCCCGTCGGGCAGTGGAACACGTTCCACATCAAGATGGTCGGTGACAAGGTGACGGTGAAGCTCAACGACAAGCTCGTCGTGGACAACACGCCGCTGGAAAACTACTGGAACCGCAAAGAGGCGCTCCCGGCCCGCGGCCCGATCGAGCTGCAACATCACGGCGACAAGCTTTGGTTCAAGAATATCTACGTCAAGGAGCTGCCGGACTGAGTCTGCTGCCCGCTTGTGGGCTCGAATCATGGATTCCCGTTTCGAGCCTACAGGCTTGCTTGGGCGTTATCGATTAGGCACGCTCGGATTGCGTTTGAGCTTCATCAACACGATGGTGGATCCACGAGGGGATGCGAATTCGGCGGGACGCTCATTGATTGTCCCGTCGTGGCAGCAAAGAATGAGATGGTCTCCTTCGAGCTGGTATGTTCCCAGGAACTCCGCACCTTTGTAGCGACCGCCCTGAGGCACCAAATTGATCGCTTTCGGCACTCTCGTCGGATCCAGACGATATGAATTAACTGCATTGGATGAACGGTCGGGATGCCTGAACTCGATGCCTTCTTTGGTGCACCGCAATACGGTACCGGTTACCTCATTCTCCGGGAGTTTTCTGCCCGCAACTGTAATTTCCGTTGCGATCCAGGTTCCCTGCAATCTGTCAAGGTCGGTCTCAGACGATTTGGGCTTCCGATAGGGCTTCGCGACGGCAGCGGATATCAGGCTGAAGCCCAATAGGAGTGCGAGGGTAGCCCGCTTCATTGCATTCCCCATGTTAACGCCGACACCGTCGGCCAGTAAAAGATGCGCCCCCGTTCGGATATCGTAGCCACGAGCTGCCGCTTGTGGCTATGTCGCCTGTTCCAACGCGAGACGCGTTGTGCTAAGATGCCAGCATACCGAGGACATCGCACATGACCGCAACCGCAAAGATCCCGAACTGTGACGTCGCCATGCTGGCCCGTATTTTCGAGCCCGAACGTGGCGACCTGTCGATCGCGGCGGCTCGGGCCTTTCTCAAGTTTGATTTTGTCCAGAGCGATCGAGATCGGATGCACGAGCTTCTGGAAAAGGCTCGTGCGGGAAGGTTGTCGGCAGCGGAGAACGAGGAACTCGAGGACTATGACCGAGTCGGGCATTTACTCGCTTTGCTGCATTCCAAGGCTCGCAAGACCATGAAAAAACAGGCCAACGGAAAGCACGCCAACGGACGGTAAATTCATGGCCGACTCTTTGCGCGAGTACGTGAAGCGTCGTGCGAACGATGTCTGCGAGTATTGCCAGTTGCCCCAGAAGGTGGTGCCATTCTCTCACGAATTGGACCACATCATTGCAGTCAAGCATCGAGGTCCCACAGCGGCGAACAACTTGGCATGGGCTTGCTTCGGCTGCAGTCGACACAAATCTTGTAACATCGCCGGCATCGATCCGAAATCGGGCTCAATCATTCGCCTGTTCCATCCGCGGCGACATAAATGGGCGACGCACTTCCGTTGGAACGGGCCGGTGCTCGTGGGCCGAACCGACATCGGACGGGCAACGATCGAGGTGTTGGAGATCAATCTTCCTCGTCGCATCGCCCTTCGCCAGTCCCTGATTGACGACGGCTCGTTCGATCCCACCTCCGCTTGACGGCGGTGCTCCGAAGAAATTACGATGTCCGCCGTGAAATCCTCGCTAAAATGACGGTTAGGAAGCAGCAACGCCATCAGGAGCCATTCGTGTACAAGCACAGCTTTCAACGCCACAAGACGCGCGTCGTGCAGGTCGGCAATGTCGCGATCGGCGGCGATAATCCAATTATCGTTCAGTCGATGACCACGCCGGACACCAGCAACATCGACGCGGTCCTCAAGGAAATCCATCGCCTCGAGGAAGCCGGCTGCGAAATGGTGCGCGTGACGGTGCCGAAACCCGAAGACGCAGCGGTGCTGGGCGAAATCAAGAAACGCATCAAGATCCCGCTGATCGTCGATATCCACTTCGACCACAAGATGGCCCTGGCGGCGCTCGATCATCCGATCGACAAGCTGCGCATCAACCCGGGCAACCTCGGCGGCATGGACCGCTTTCGCCTGGTCCTCAAGAAGGCCAAGGACAAGGGCATCCCGATGCGCATCGGCGTGAACGCCGGTAGCCTCGAACGCGAATTCGCCATGAAATATGGCTACCCCTGCCCGCCGGCGATGGTGGATAGCGCGATGCGCTACATCGAAATCGCCGAATCCGAAGGGTATCACGACATCATCGTGTCGCTGAAATCGAGCGATGTTCTCACGGTTGTCGAGGCGTATCGGCTCTACGCCAAGCAAGCGAATTATCCGACTCACATCGGCGTCACCGAAGCGGGCAAGCCGCCGTACGCGATCACCAAGTCGGCATGCGGTCTCGCGCCGATCCTGCTCGACGGCATCGGCGACACCATCCGCATTTCGCTGCTCGGCGATCCGGTTCCCGAAATCGCCGCTGCGTTCGACATCCTGCAAGCAACGCAACGCCGCGTGCGCCGGCCCGAGATCATCGCCTGCCCGACGTGCGGCCGGCTGGAGATCGACCTGGAAGGGATCATTGCCGAGATGGAGCGCCGCCTGGCCGGCCGCAGGACGCCGGTGAAGATCAGCATTCTCGGCTGCGTGGTCAACGGTCCCGGCGAGGCACGCGAGGCCGATCTGGGCATCGCGGCCGGCAAGGGCAAGGGCGTCATCTTCAAGCGCGGCGAGATCATTCGCCACGTGATGGAAAGCGAGATGGTCGATGCCTTGCTCGAAGAGATCGACAAATGGGAGGCGGAGGAATCCGCCGGTGGCACGCTGCACCGCGAGAAAAGCATCGACAGGGATAATGGCCGGGTCCGTCTGCCGCTGCTGA
>DASRSQ010000400.1:0-3765 GCA_035656475.1 Gemmataceae bacterium
GTAGAAGCTGGCGTTGACGATGGCGCCCGCCGCCACCTCGATAAACTTCAGCTTCTCCGCCGGGCCGATGTAGAGGTACGGCGCCGTGTCGGTCGCCTTGAGTGGCATGCCGATGCTGGCGGTCGGGTCCGTGCCGTCGTCGCGCCAACGGGCGTCGGCCCCCTCCGCGCGCAGGGTGACGTAGCGCGTGCCGTCGGGCACCGTGAGCGCCTGCGCCGTGCCGGCGAGTGTGAGTTGCTGGTATCCGAGTGGCTTGAGCATGGTGCCCCCTAACTTGGTTTCAGGTTGGAGCGCTCCAACCTCGATTTGCGTTTCCTCTTTCGCCGCTTCGTGGCGGCAGACCGAAAGCCTCTATGAGCATTACCCGCCAGCGTGAGCCGGTCCTGGTCCACGGTCCGCACCACGCCAGCCTGCCGGAACACCCGCAAGAACGCCCGCTCCCATTCGGACTGGCAGTACCGGCAGCCGCCCTCGGTCTGCACGGCCATGCCGCCACAGCAGCGACAGCGGGCCAACGTTTGCGTTTCTTGCGACTGATGGCCTTCGATCGGGCCGCCGCAGCCCTGCCGGATGATGCCCGCGCAGATGCGGTAGACGGTCTTGCCGTGAATGCCGTAGCGGTCGCCAAGCTCGTCCCAGCCGATCGGCATGCCGTCGGCGACCGACTTGGCCCGCACCTCTCGCATCTCGACCACCTGCGCGTCGGTGAGCTTCTGATTTCGCTCCAGAACGCTGGCCGACCGAGGCGGAGCCGATGACGACGTGGGACCGTCTGCATCATTCATCCTGATCCACCTCGATCAGCCAGCGTTCCAGCAACGCCTGCCCGTTGATGATCTGGGTCAAAGTGCGGTCGATGCTGTCGAGCTGCTCACAGCGACGCACCAGCGCCTCGCCGGCCGGCCGGAAAACCTCCGTCAGCTTGCCAGCGAACGCATCCATCGCCAGTCGCAACTCATCGCGGACGATGGCCCGGATTACCGCCCGGTCGTCAGGCGTCAGCGTCACTGGCGTGGCCCCACCCCGACATCCTCAAAGCCCAGCATGAACGCGCCATAGCTCTCGGCGGTGTCTTCCAGAACGCCCAGGGACACCATCAATAGGAATATCGCTTTTGGGAACTGCTTGGGCTCGCGGTCTTCATCCATGGTGACACCCACAGCCTTGCCGGCGTTGTACCACGCTCGTCTGGCCTTCCTCGCGGTAATGGATGCCTGTCTGGCCGCCTCACTCTCAACCTTACGCTGCGCTCTCTCATTCATGTCGATTCTCATTTCCTTCCTCGGTCTGATCCTCGATTGCCAGCGGTTCGCCCCGGCCCGCCAAGTAGTCGTCGTAGGCGTCCCCAGCACCGCCGGGCTGGAGTCCCAGCTTCTCCAGGCACTTATCGCGGGCCGTGCTGGCGTCGGCGATGGCCTTGGAGTAGGCAAGCCGCTGGTTGTGGTCCAGGCACTCGTCCTGGAGCCGCAGCCAACGCTTGGCCATCATGCTGTGCGTCTCGTGGCGGCAGGCGGATTGGATCAGCGCGGCGTGGTAGACGCTGATCTGGCCATGCGCCTCGACCACGGCCGCTTCGATCAGTAGGCGGAACTGATTGACGGCCCGTTCAATCCGGACCATCTCCCGCGGCAGCTTGCCCAACGCCAGCCGGACGCTGCCGGAGCGCAGGCCGTGCCGCAAGCCGTTCGTGTTGCCAGGCTGCGCACCCTTCTTGAGCGCCCCCTGCCTGACTGTCACCGTCATGAGTGTTACCTGTGCCCCGTTGTCGGATCGTTGAGGGGAGTTGCCGCAACTCCTTGCGCCGCAACGCCCCGCAATGGATTAACCATCCAATGATGGCCGATTCGCCCGCTGTTCCGGCCCCTTGGCCATGTGAGAAGTTTTGAGCTTTTTCACTCGGCACTGGCAACGTTTTTGCGCTTGCTTTAGAGGTTGAGACCGGTAGACTCGCCTTCAGGTGACCATGACGAAACGGAGTGAACGTCCGATGAGCGAATTCGAGGATCAGGTACGGAAGGCTCTTGATGACCAATCGCGTGCAGCAGATGAACTCGCCAAAAAGCGCAAGGAGGAACACGAAGCGAAGCAGAAGAAAACTGCCGAAGCTAAGGTCTTCGTGAACGAGCTTCGCCAGCGTGTTGCCCAACCAATTGCCGAAGATGTGATGCGCGGGGCAGGATGGGACGTGTGCCCATTGATTGTTGAGAACGAGCCTACGAGCCAGACATGGATGTTCGGCGGGAAGATTTTAGGTGGATATTCGGAAATCCGAATTCTTGTGCAGTATGGAACTAAAGGCGAATTCTCTGTGACTGTGAGCGCCAATTACAACCAACTCCAAAAGCGCGGATTCATACTCGACCGCTCCCTGGATAGTGAGTTTAGTGAGTGGCTTAAGGTCCAACTCCTGGCCGCCATCAAGTACCTTTCCCAGCCAAAATAGCGTGGCCGGTCACTCTGACCGGGCGTTTGCGTTGTGGCACCAGGAAAAGCGCAACGCACCCGGACACAGCGCAACAAAAAGAGGTTGGCGTACTCCAACCTCTACTACGCACTGCATAGTAGCTGTTGGCCATGCGGTGCGATACCGCCCCCTCAAACCGTAGTCAGTGCCGACCATGTGGCGCAGAATCACTGTCGCTATGCGGATCAACAGGAAGACTACGGTGTGGGAAAGCGGCCTTGCCGGGCCTGGAAGCGCCGTCGTCGAACCATCGCACAAGGAGCGTGCAGAGCGCATGAAAAAGGCCGTTGAGGGGTCGCATCCTCAACGGCCAGAATTTTGTCGGCGGCCAGGATTGGCATTCCGGGGCAGCCGCAACCCAAGTGTGCATCGAAGTGTACGTGCCAAACTCGGCACGGTCAAGAACTCCGCCGCCTGTCGGCCTAATGCTGGAACGCTCCGGTGCGCCGGTCGCCGCCAGCGGGCAGAAAACAGTGCAGTCGCGGTAACGATCGGGTTCGGGAATAGACGTACACGCCAGACGCGGCCCTATATCGCCGCGGTTGCAAGTGATGCCTTAACCTGCTGCTGCGGTGGCACGGGACACGGTAGGCCGTCAGCGTCGGGAGACAGCAGACGGCAGGCATCGAGGGGGAACCGGCTCACACGTCCGGTTACGCTGACGGCTAGTCAAAAACAAATCGCCTGCTCTGACCCACGTCCGTCAACAGGCGGGACTACTGATCCCTCACGGGATTCCCAATAGCCGATCAGCGGGCATAGCCGGTCAACATGCCGGCTACTGGTAAGTAGACACACACGCGGGCTGAAATCTTCAGGCCGTATGCCCATCAGTTAGACGGTAGGAACACCACCAGCAGTTCCAGCCGGGTAACAGTAGGCCGAAAGGACGGTGGTGCGCGCTTTATGGGCGCCCCGCTTGCGGTAGAATCTCGCCAATGAGCAAATCGCCAGATTCAACCGCCACCACGCCGCTTCTGACGGCCAAGCAGGCTGCCGCCCGACTGAACGTCTCCACGACGACGATCTACGCGTTGTGCAACTCGGGTCGGCTGCCGCATTATCGGTTCGGCGTCGGACGTGGAACGCTCCGCTTCCGCCAGGATGACCTGGAGGTGTTCGTGGAAATGTCCTACGTCGAGCCTGGAGTCAATAAGCTACCTGTCACCGCGCGTCGCAGGCAACCATCTCTGAAGGGGCTCAAACTGCTCGCAGACTGCGTCCAATAGCAGCGCGCAAAAAAAGCCCGGTCGCTTTGACCGGGCTTCTGTTCTCTTCCTGCTTGACTGCCAGGTATCGGG
>DASRSQ010000401.1:0-7816 GCA_035656475.1 Gemmataceae bacterium
CATTCGCGTCTGCTCGAGCGGTCGGCCAAGCTGGCCGAGCGCTGGGTCATCGTGCCGGGCGATTTCGACGCATCGCGGGCCAACGACAAGTCCGGTGTCAACGGCAAGGTCTACGTCGGCCCGCTCGACAAGGAACACGCCGAGAAGCACGAACTCAAGAATTTCCCGGGTCACAAGGTCGCGAAGATTCCGGGCACCGGCGGCTCGCTGACCGCGTTGCCGATCATCGAGACGCTCGAAGGCGAAGTGTCGGCGTACATTCCGACCAACGTGATTTCCATCACCGACGGCCAGATTTATTTGCAGCCAGATTTGTTCAACGCCGGCGTTCGTCCGGCCATCGACGTCGGCATCTCGGTGTCGCGCGTCGGCGGCAAGGCCCAGACCGGCGTCATGAAGTCGATCGCCGGCGGCCTCAAGCTCGACCTCGCGTCGTTCCGCGAACTCGAAGCGTTCGCCCAGCTCGGCACCGACCTCGACAAGGCGACGCAACAAACGCTCGATCGTGGCTATCGCATGGTCGAGGTGTTGAAGCAGGGCCAGTTCAGGCCCATGCATTATGCCGACCAGGTCATGATCATCTACGCCGGCACCAAGGGATACCTCGACAAGGTGCCTCGCAATGAAGTTTCGGAGTGGGAAGCACAGTTCCTGCGTTTCATGAGGGAGCAACGCAAGGACGTGCGCGACCTGATGATCAAGGAGAAGGACAAGAAGGTCGCGGGCGAGCTTGAGGCGAAGTTGAAGGCCGCCATCGAGGCATTCATCCCGCAGTACAAGTCGCCGAGCGCCGCCGCGACGACGGCGAAGCCGCGCGAGACCAATATCCGCGAAGGGGAGCCGCCGGTGGTTGCGGGTAGCTAACGAAAGGCCCGCCGTGGATTCGCACATTCAATTGCTGCGAAAGTCGGTTGAAATCGCGCGGGCCCAGGGAAGATTGGTTCCTGCGAGCCGCGCGTTGTCGCCGTTCGATGTAATGCGTGAGTTGAATGAAGTTGGTGTGCGTTTCGTTCTGGTCGGTTCTTATGGAATGTGTGGTTGGCGAAAGCAGGCTCGATCTGCGGGACGCACCGAATTGGTTGTCGGAAAGTCGGTGGTTGCGAGAGCCGCGAGATCCCTGACCAAGGCGTTTTCTAGATTGACGTCTGGCACTTGTGGAAGCGATTGCCTGCTTCATGATCGGAAAACGGGCCGCGTGGCGATTAGAGTGATTGGCGCCTGGAGTCCCCCTGCAAGCGAAGTGATGGGCAATGCCCTGTGGTTGGCAACGCTAAGCTGCGAGTATCGCATTCCGAACGCTGCAATGGCCCTCGTGCTGACGCACTCCAATATGGTTTCGGAACACGTGGAGTGGGCGGATCGTTACCTTGCAGCGAGTGATTTCATTCGCGTGGTGAATGCGAACGACGGGCTCGGCGAGACGGGGCTGCGAAACCTGTCGTCAAAAGTTTCGCGGTCTCATGCGAAGGACATCATAGCCCGGGTGCGGCGAATTCGGTCTGGCGGCAAACTTGGTGACCTGACATTGGAATCGTAACTCATGGCCAGTACACGCGTACTCGTGAAACGCCGCAAGGCGATTCGCAATATCCGCAAGATCACGCGGACGATGGAGCTGATCGCGACGGCGCGCTTCAAGAAGGCGATGGACCGCGCGGTCGAGGCCGATGCGTTCACGCGCAAGATCGCGGAACTCGCGGCCGACCTGGCCGCTTCCGCGACATCGATCAAGCATCCGCTTCTGGAGAAGCGTCCTGAAGTCAAGAACAGCCTGATGCTCGTGCTTTGCTCCAATCGCGGCCTGTGCGGCGGCTACAACGGCGCCATCCTGCGCGAGGCAGCTCCGTTCTATCGCCGGACCGTCAGCGAAGGGATAAAGGTTCACCTCGAACTTTCAGGCAAGCGAGCCATCGCCTATCACCGCTACCAGGGCGTGCACGCGGAGCAGACCTACACGCACTTCGAGGACAAGCCGACCTTCGAAGAAGTCGACGTGCTGGCGAATCGCTACCTGGAAATGTACATTGCCGGCAAGATCGACCGTGTCGACGTGGCGTACATGAAGTTTATCAGCGCCGCTCGCCAGGTGCCCGTGGTCGAGACGCTGCTGCCGTTGTCGTCACTGGCGCCGGAGCCGGGGCGGAAGGTGGCGGAAGTCGAGAAAAAGGAAGCGGTCGAGTACGAGTTCCAGCCGAGCGCCGGCGAGATCTTGGAAGAGATCCTGCCGGTGTCATTCAAGATCCGGCTCTTCAAATGCTTCCTGGATTCGGCCGTGTCGGAGCAGATCGCTCGCCGCGTCGCCATGAAGGCCGCGACCGAGAACGCGGGCGAAATGATCAAGGCGCTGTCGCTGAAATACAACCGCGCCCGCCAGGCGCAGATCACGAAGGAGATCAGCGAAATCATCGGCGGGGCGGCGGCTTTGAAATAATGTCAAAGGTTGCCGCTTGCGGCTTCGCGCTCGCATGTTCAGTTCCGCGAGCGCGAAGCCGCAAGCGGCGGGAGTTTTCCATGGTTTCCACCGCAAACGGACAAAAGGTCGGCAGCGTCATTCAGGTCATCGGCTCGACGTTTGACGTCGAGTTCGATGAAGGCCATCTGCCCTCAATCTATAACGCCCTCAAGATTGATGAGGAATTCAAGGGCGTCAAGCTCAAGGTCACCGGCGAAGTGCAACAGCACCTCGGCGGCAATCGCGTTCGGGCCGTCGCGCTCGGCTCCACCGAGGGCCTCTATCGCGGCATGAAGGTGCTCGACACTGGCTCGCCCGTGCAGGTTCCCGTCGGCATGGAGACGCTTGGCCGCGTCTTCAATCTGCTTGGCGATCCGATCGACGGCCGCGGCCCGGTGGGCAACACGCAGTCGCGTCCGATTCATCGCGAGCCGCCTGCTTTTTCGGAACTCTCGTCAAAGACCGAGCTGTTCGAGACGGGCATCAAGGTCATCGACTTGCTCACGCCGCTCGTTCGCGGCGGCAAGGCCGGCCTGTTCGGCGGCGCCGGTCTTGGCAAGACCGTCATCCTTCAGGAACTCATCGCCCGTATCGCCAGCTCGCACGGCGGTTTCTCCGTGTTCGCCGGCGTCGGCGAACGCACCCGCGAAGGCAATGACCTTTGGCTCGAAATGCAGGAAACCGAAATCGGCAAGACAGGCCGTTCGGTCATCACGCACACCGCCATGGTGTTCGGCCAGATGAACGAGCCGCCGGGTGCCCGCCTCCGCGTCGCGCTGTCCGCGCTCACGATGTGCGAGTGGTTCCGTGATGAGACCGGCAAGGACACGCTGCTCTTCGTCGATAACATCTTCCGGTTCTCGCAAGCGGGCTCCGAAGTGTCGGCCCTCCTCGGCCGCATGCCCAGCGCGGTCGGTTATCAGCCGACGCTTGGCACCGAGATGGGCGAGTTGCAGGAACGCATCACCTCGACGAGCCGCGGCGCCATCACGAGCGTGCAGGCCGTGTATGTGCCCGCCGACGATCCGACCGACCCCGCGCCGGCCAACGCGTTCCAGCACCTGGATGCGTTCATCTACCTCGAGCGCAAGATCTCCGAAAAGGGCATCTATCCCGCCGTCGATCCGCTGGCGTCGTCGAGCCGAATTCTCGATCCGCAGATCGTCGGCGAGCGTCACTACAAGATCGCCCGTCGCGTGCAGCAGATTCTGCAGCGTTATCGCGAACTGCAAGACATCATCGCCATCCTTGGCGTCGAAGAATTGAGCGAAGAGGACAAGAACGTCGTCAACCGCGCGCGCCGCATCGAGAAGTTCTTGTCGCAGCCGTTCATCGTCGCCGAGGCGTTCACGGGCAAGCAGGGCAAGGTGACGCCGATCGCCGAAACGATCCGCAGCTTCGAAGAGTTGTGCGACGGCAAGCACGACGCGTTGCCCGAGAACGCGTTCATGTACGTCGGCGGAATTGACGAGGCGGTGGAGCAAGCGAAGAAAATGCAAGGGTAGGGAAGTTGAAGCCACTGATGGAAGAGTGCAATGAACGGATCTCTATCTTCGTGGCGAGTATGCGGACGACAAGGGCTTGAATGCAATTGTCTGCAAGGTGAAATCTGAAATCTGCAATGGAATCGTTATGGCAACGTTGCGATGTGTTGTTGTCACCCCCGAAAAAGCGGTTCTCGATGAACCGGCCTCTTTCATCGTCGTGCCGATGTTCGACGGCGAATTGGGCATCGCGCTCGATCGCGTGCCGCTGATCGGCCGGCTTGGATTCGGCGAGCTGCGCATCACGCATGGCGAGAAAGTCAAGCACTACTACGTCGATGGCGGCTTCGTGCAGATCCGAAACAATGTCGTCACGGTTCTGACATCCAAGGCGGTGCCCGCCAAGGAGATCAAGCTCGAGAACGCCGAGAATGTGCTGCGTACCCCCAAGATCGAAACTACTCCCGAAGGGATGGCCGCCCAGGAAAAAGCTCAGCAGCGCGCTCGGGCCCAGATTCGCATTTTCATGAAACTCTTGGCGTCCGAGGAAGGTCGCCAATCGGCGTGAACTCGACAAAGGTCAGGGCCGGGCGCGGCTTGCTGATGTGCGGGTTTGCGAGGTCGTGCAACACCTCGATTTCCATCCCTGGTTCCAGTGTTTGCACCGGAAACCGGCGTGGCAATTTTGATTGCGCCTCGATCGTGCCTCCCGTTGTCGTCCGGAATGCATAGGTGATGGTCACGATGCCACGTCGCCCGCGTGGTTTAGCGACAGAGACGATGCGTGCTTTGACCGCGACTCCGAACCGGGCCAGACGCAGTTCGCGGCCGAGCGGCCGCTCGACCTGGCGCCAGACGACGAGCGCGAGCACCGCCACGATGCCGAAGGCAGCATCCAGCCAACGAGCGTTGTCGGACAACTCCTCCCAGCGAAACGCGTCCATGCCGGCCCAGCTTCCCAGCACCAGGACGAGCAAGCCGAAGATGGTGCGATAGGCGCGGCGAAGATTCCGCACGCCGCGCCGGAGATGGGCCGGGCGTGGCGGAGGGGCGAGGGATGCAGCAGAGTCGATCGGCATGCATGTAGTCTATAGCAGCGCACGCGATTGCGCAGCAACGCCAATTCTTCGCGATATCGTCACTTCGCGCGTACCCGTCGGGTACGATGAAGGTATGAGCGAGCCGGCCCTTCTGACGCTGACCGCATCCGGCCTCTACTGCCCGCGCGGCGATTTTCACATCGATCCGTGGGCGCCAACGCCGCGAGCGGTCATCACGCATGCCCATGCCGACCATGCCCGGCCAGGCTCGCAACAGTATCTCTGCGCACGGCCCGGCGAAGCGGTCCTGCGCCGCCGGCTCGGCGACATCGCCCTGCAGACGCTCGACTACGGCGAATCGCTGCAGATCGGCGATGTGCGCGTATCGCTGCATCCGGCCGGCCACATCCTCGGCTCCGCGCAGGTGCGACTCGAAACGGGCGGACAGGTCGCCGTCGTGTCGGGCGACTACAAGACGACGTTCGATGCGACGTGCGTTCCTTTCGAACCGATCCGCTGTCACACGTTCGTGACGGAATCAACCTTCGGCCTGCCAATCTATCGCTGGCCGGACGAGACGACCATCTTCAATGGGATTCGCGACTGGTGGCACGCGAATCAGCAGGAGGGACGCGCGAGCCTGCTGTTCGCGTACGCGCTCGGCAAGGCACAGCGACTGCTCGCGGGACTCGATGCCGAGCAGGGCCCGATCTATTGCCATGGCGCGGTCGAAGCGGTGAACGAGGTCTATCGGCAGAGCGGCGTGCGCTTGGCGGAAACGCAGCGAGTCGGAGACGAGAAGCGAAGTGCATTCGCGGACGCGCTGATCGTCGCCCCACCGTCGGCCCAGCGTTCGCCGTGGGTGCGGCGCTTCGGCGATTACAGCAGCGCCTTCGTCTCCGGCTGGATGCGGGTGCGCGGCGCGCGGCGGCGCCGGGCGGTCGATCGCGGCTTCGTCCTGTCCGATCACGCCGACTGGCCCGGATTGCTCGACGCCATCCGCCAGACCGGGGCGAACACCGTCCTCGTCACGCATGGCTAGATTGCGCCAATGGTGCGCTGGCTGCGCGAACAGGGGCTCGACGCGCATGGCTTGCAAACGCAATTCGAAGGAGAACTCGACGACGGCCGGCAAGAGGAAGAGCCATGAAAGCGTTCGCGCAGCTCTTCGCCGACCTCGATGCAACCAACAAGACGGGCCGCAAGCTCGACGTGCTCTCGCAGTATTTGGCCCAGGCGCCGGCGGCGGACGCCGCGTGGGCCGTCTTCTTTCTGTCGGGCCGCACGTTGAAGCGGCTATTGCCGTCGGCACGATTGCGCGGCTGGGGCGCCGAAGCGGCGGGGGTGCCGGGCTGGCTGTTCGACGAATCGTATCACGCCGTCGGCGACTTCAGCGAGACGGTGAGCCTGCTATTGCCTCGCAACGACGTCGGCACCGATTTGCCGTTGCACCACTGGGTGGAGGAGAACCTTTTGCACATCCAGCTCGCATCAGAGGGGGAGCAGAAGCGTCTGCTGCTCGACGCCTGGCGCAGCATGAACCAGCCGCAACGATTCGTGTGGAACAAGCTGATCACCGGCGAGTTCCGCGTCGGCGTGTCGCAGCGCATGGTCGTGCTCGCCCTCGCACAGGCCGCCAGGCTCGAGCCGGCCGTCATTTCCCATAGGCTCATGGGCGCTTGGCAACCGACGCCGGCGTTTTATGCATCGCTGTTGCAACCGGAGACGCAGTCCGCGCAGGAGAGTCAGCCGTATCCCTTCTTTCTCGCGCATGCTCTGGAAGACGCCCCGGCCAGGCTTGGCGACATTGCGGATTGGCAGGCCGAATGGAAATGGGATGGCATCCGCGCTCAACTCCTTCGCCGCGGCGGGAACATCTATCTCTGGTCGCGCGGCGAGGATCTCGTCACCGATCGCTATCCCGAGATTATCGCCGATGCCGCCCGCCTCAAGGACGGCGTCGTGCTCGATGGCGAAATCGTTGGCTGGAAGGATGGTCGCCCGCTCCCGTTTGGCGACCTGCAGCGACGCATCGGCCGCAAAAACCTCGGCAAGCGCATCCTCCGCGAAGTGCCTGCGACATTTCTCGCCTTTGACCTGCTCGAACAGAATGGCGTCGATGTGCGCGCGTTGCCGCTTGTCGAGCGTCGGCAACGGCTGGAAGCGCTCCTAGGTCAGGCTTTCCAGCCTGACAACACTTCGCGTCAGTCTGGAAAAGCTGATCCACGCACCGGCCTGCAGCTGGCACCCGTGGTGAACGCGTCGTCCTGGGAGGAACTGGCCGCGCGTCGGCTCGAGAGCCGTGAGCGCGGCGTTGAAGGCGTCATGCTGAAGCGGCGCGATTCGGTCTACGGCGTCGGACGCGAACGCGGGCCGTGGTGGAAGTGGAAGATTCATCCGTATCACGTCGATGCGGTCATGGTCTATGCCCAGCTAGGCCACGGTCGCCGCGCGAGTCTGTACACCGACTACACGTTTGCGGTGTGGGACAATGGCGAGCTGGTACCTTTCGCGAAGGCATACTCGGGGCTCAGCGACGACGAGATCCACGACGTCGATCGCTGGGTTCGCGGCCATATGGTCGAGAAGTTCGGCCCGGTGCGGCGCGTGGAGCCGACGCTTGTCTTCGAAATCGCCTTCGAGGGGATTCAACTTTCGACACGGCACAAGTCGGGCGTCGCGGTGCGTTTCCCGCGCATGGCGCGCTGGCGCAAGGACAAGAAGCCGGAGGAAGCCGATACGCTCAAGATGCTGCGCGGCTTGACGAAGTTGACGCCTCGCCTGGCGAAACCAGAAGTGACAATGCCGACCTTGTTCGATTTCGGTGCGGACGATTCATA
>DASRSQ010000402.1:0-7353 GCA_035656475.1 Gemmataceae bacterium
CGTCTATTGCCTGCATTCTCGTTTCGCGTTCCGAGATGCACAAGAAGTCCGGCATTCCGGGCAAGCTTGGCGGATTCAATCCGATCGACTATCGCGATGCCGTCGTCGGAATGAGCAAGAAAGATGCTGACCAGCTGCTGAAGAAGCTGGACCTCGCGGACCCGAGCCACATTCCGCCCGCGTATGGCAGCGGCGTCGTCATCGATGCGAATGGGCTCATTCTCACCAACTATCACGTGGTGCAGGACGCGACCAAAATCTACGTTCGGCTCCCCGGCGGCAAGGGGGCATACGCCGACATCCATGCAGCCGACTCGCGCTGCGATCTCGCCGTCCTCAAGCTGATCGGGCAGAACGTTCTGCCGCTGCGCCCCATCACCTTCGGCGACGCGGACAAGGCGGAGCAGGGGCAATTTGTGCTGACGCTGTCGAACCCGTTCGCGACTGGCTTCCGCGACGGCAAGCCGAGCGCGTCGTGGGGCATCATCAGCAATATTCGCCGCCGGGCGCCGCAGAACCTCAAGGAAGAGGAACGCATCAAGCCCTTCCACATGTACGGCGTTCTCCTACAGACAGACACGCGCCTGAACCTCGGCTGCAGCGGCGGCGCCCTGTTCAACCTGTCCGGCGAGATGATCGGGCTCATCACCTCGATGGCCGCCATCCACGGCGTCGACACGCCGGGCGGTTTCGCGCTGCCCATCAATCAGCCGATGCGCAAAATCATCGACGTCCTCAAACGCGGCGAAGAAGTCGACTACGGCTTCCTCGGCGTCAGCTTCGATCCACGCGCCGGCAGCGACGGCACCGTCGGCGTGCCCCTCACCGATGCCTACAAGGGTTCTCCCGCCCGCACCGAAGCGAAGCTCATGTCCGGCGATGTTCTCCTCGAGGTCAATGGCCAACCGATCCGCGACATCGAGGACATTTACGTCAACATCGGCATGCACCTGGCCGGCGCCAAGGTGTCGCTGCGCATCAAGCGCGATTTCCGCGAGCGCGTCGTCGATGTCACGCTCGCCAAGCTACTTGTGCCTGGCAAGCACATCGCGTCGTCGATGGGCAATCGCCCGTACGTGCGCGGACTGCGTGTCGATTACACGAGCCTGGTCGCCCAGCAAACGCCGCGCTGGCCGTATATTCCCGAGGGAGTGCTCATCAGCGACGTGCAACCGAACAGCGGCGCTGACAAATCGGGGCTGAAATCGGGCGACATCATAACGAAGGTGAACCAGAATCCCGTCGGTACGCCGGCCGCCTTCTACCGGGCCGTGGGCGCCGGCCTCGGTCCGATTGAACTGACGGTGATGAACGCCCAGCAAGACCCTTCGCGACAAATCAACCTCAAGAAGTAGATTCAAGTTGCATGTTGCAGGTTGCTGCAACTCGTGACTTGAATCTTGAACTTGGAACCCAAGCATGCAATACGCGATTTGCAATGAGACGTTCGAAGGCTGGGAGCACGCCCGGGTGTGCAAGACGGTCGCCGAGCTCGGCTACACCGGCCTGGAGGTGGCGCCATTCACGCTCGCGCCGCGCATCACCGATGTGACGGCGGCGCAACGCAAGAAGCTGCGCGGCGAGGCGGAGTCGGCGGGCCTGCGCATCATCGGGCTGCACTGGCTGCTCGCCAAGACCGAGGGCTTTCATTTGACCGCGCCCGATGCGAGCGTTCGTCAGCGCACCGCTGACTATCTCGTCGAGCTGGCGAAGGCGTGCCGTGATCTCGGCGGCGATCTGATGGTGTTTGGATCGCCGATCCAGCGCAAGGTGCTCGCCGGCGTCACTCCCGAACAGGCGACCGATTACGCAGTCGACTGTTTCAACCGCGCGAAGAACGGCATCGCGGATGCCGGCGTGAAGTTGTGCCTGGAGCCATTGGCGCCACGCGAGATTCCGCTGGCGCCCGGTGAGGCCGACTTCATGCAGACGGCGGCCGAGGGTTGCGCCATCCTCGATCGCATCAAGCATCCGAATTTCATCCTGCACCTCGACGTGAAGGCGATGAGCTCAGAGTCGATTCCGATTCCGGAGCTGATCCACACGCACATCGGCCGCCTGGGCCACTTCCACGCCAACGACCCGAACAAGCGCGGCCCTGGCTTCGGCAAGGTCGATTTTGTGCCGATCTTTCGCGCGCTCAAGGACGCGAAATACACGGGCTGGGTGTCAGTCGAGGTGTTCGACTACACGCCCGACCCGGTGACGATTGCCCGCGAGAGCATCCGTTACATGCGTGAATGTGAAGCGAAGGTGTGATCGCCGCTCGCGGCTTCGCCCTCGCTTTATGGGTTCGGCGAGCGCGAAGCTGCAAGCGGCAGGGGGACTTTCAAGATGCGACGCGTTCTTGCCTTTATCACAGCCCTCGCGATCGTCGCGCCGGCGGTCGGCCAGGACTGGCAACCCGTCACCGAAGCGCTGATCGTCGCCGAGAAGCCAGGCTTCGGCAAGCTGTGCGGCGTTGTCGTCGATCATGCTACCGGCGATGTCACCATCAACCTGAGCGACAAGGGACATTACCGCTCCACCGATCAGGGCAAATCCTGGCAAAAGCTTGGCATGCCGTTCAAGGGACGCACCGAGACGCCTGGCTGCATCATGCTCGATCCGGCCGGCGGCAAACGGCTCGTCACCGCTCTCGTCTATGGCGCCCCCATCCTCGTCAGCCCCGATCGCGGCGAAACCTGGAAGGCGCTCGACAAAAAATCGATGCACGTCGACTGGTGTGCCGTCGATTGGTCCGATCCTGACCTCAAACTGATTTTCACCCTCAAGCACGAATCGGGCGGCCTGCTCCTGATTTCGCGCGACGGCGGCAAGTCGTTCGAGGAATCCGGCAAAGGTTACGGCCCCGCGTGGATCTTCGACGGCAAGACCGCCGTCGTCGCCCAGGAAAAATCGAAAGCCACTCCCAAGCCTGGCCTGCTGCGCAGCACCGACGGCGGCAAGACGTTCGAGCCCAACGCCGAGTACCACGCCCGGGCGCTGCCGCGCTGGCACAAGGACACGCTCTACTGGCTCGTCGAAGGCGCCCTGATCAAGACCAGCGACCAGGGTAAATCGTGGCAGAAGATCAGCGATGTCAAGGGCGGCATCTTCGGGCCGATCTTCGGCAAAAGCGCCGACCACCTCTTCCTCCTCACGCAAGCCGGCATCCTCGAAAGCACCGACGGCGGCAAGGCATGGGGCAAGCCGATCGCCATCCCCAAGGGGATGAAAAGCGTCGCCAACCTTTCGTGGATGGAGTTCGACCCGGTCCACGACACGCTCTACGTCATGAAGATGGGCTCCGAACTCTACCGCTGGCAACGCAAGCAATGACGATGTCGACGTACCTCTTCGTCTATGGCACGCTGCGCCGGCGCAGCCGACACCCAATGGCGAAGCGTCTTGCAGCCGCGGCCCGGCACGTCGGGGCGGCCACGATTGCCGGTCGGCTGTACGATCTGGGTCGATTCCCGGGCCTCAAGCCGCCGCGGTCGCGCGAAGACCTTGTGCATGGCGACGTGTACGATCTTGGCGACGCCGCGCTGCGCACGCTGGATGAGATGGACGCGTACGAGAACGCCGAATCGCCGCCGCCCACGCCGTACGAACGCGAAATCGCAACGGTACATCTGAGCGACGGTCGAGAGCTGGACGCGTGGGTCTACTGGTACCGCGGCGGCGTCAATGAACCGCAGTTCATCGCTGGCGGCTCGTTCGAATTCAACTGCGATCCGGAGTAAGCGAGCTACCTGCTGTCTGCTCCACGAATTCGCGCAACGTCTGCATCATCGGCTCGGCCAACTCGATTTGCTGTTGATAGAGATTGTTCACCTCCCAACGGTCCGCGGGCTTAGCGAAGAGGAGCGGCACGCGCCCCGATTCTTCGATCGGCACATGCAGCGCCCACTCCGGCGTGCGCATCAACCAGGTCCCCTCCGCGCCGATGCGCAGCCCAGAGACCGCGAAAGGCCGCACCTCGTCGACCTCGCCACGTAGCAACGGCCAAAGGCTTCGCCCATGCATCGGCGGCGCCGCTTCGCCGAGCGCCTCGAGAAACGTCGGCAAGAGGTCGATCGGCTGCGTCAATGCGGCAATGCGCGTCCCCGCATGTGCGGCGCCGGGCAGGCGCAGCAACAGCGGCACGTGCACCAGCTCATCGTGCAACAGCGGCCGCGGCGTCCCGATCATGCCGTGCTCGCCGAGCGGCAAGCCCGAACGCGCCGTGACGCACAACAATGTGTCCTCCAGCGGCAGCCGGTCCGTCAAGACGCGGAGCTGGGCGTCGAACATCGTCACCGCGGCCGCATAGGTGTTCTGCAATTGCACGGTCTGGGCGTCGTCCAGCGCCACACCGGCCAGCGGCGGATCGGGCCAGGGCGTCAGTCCCTCCTCGACGTCGTCCTCGTCGAAATACGCGTCGAGCAGCTCGTCTTCCAGGTTCCACGGCGGCAGCAGGCTCGGTCCCTCGATCCATAGCCAATCGTGTTCCGCCGCCGCGGCGATTGCCTCTGCCAGACGATCGCAGCGCACCACGTGCGGCCGGCGCGTCGTGGCCGACGGCGCCGCTCGTCCTGGAAACGCATAGCACCCCGTGCCGACGCTGCGTTCATGCCAGGGCGTGGTCGGCGTCAATTCGGGCTGGTCGGCGAAATGCCAGTCGAACGTCACCCCTTCCACCGCCAGGCGATCGAGGTTCGGTGTCGCGACCCAGTCGTTGCCGTAGCTTCCCAGATAACCCAGGTGCAGGCCAAGCGCTTCGATGACGATCATTTTCATGGCTGCATTGTATCGGCGGATGTACTAAGATACCCAATGCCGGTGGCTTATTTACTCGCCAGTTTGAGGATCATTGCCAAGCTGAAGGTGCAACATGCCGCGTTACGGCACATACGACTATGACGATGACGATTTCGACATTAGCATCGGGCGGGGGCGACGTCCGGACCGCGATTCCGGACCGAAACCGCATTCTGGCGTTGGCATGGTGTCGATCGGTTTTGCAGTGCTTTCGTTCGTCGGCTACGTCATCGTTTTCGGGGCAGCCGTCGTCATTGCCGCCAATAACAACAATAATGCCCAGATGCAAGACAATGATCCGCGCGCCATGGCTCTCGGATTCGGCATTCTGGGCACCATCGGCATCAACTTCATCGGCCTGGTGCTCGGCATCGTCGGCTGTTTCCAATCGGACCGCAACATCGTCATGCCCATCTTCGGCACCGTTCTCAACGGCATCTTCTTTCTGGGATTGGCGATTCTGATGTGCCTCGGCATCCTCGCCGCCGGATGATCAATTGAACCACGGGGGGCACGGGGAAAACGGGTAAGAACATGGGGACCAGATTTTTCCTCGTGTCCCCGTGGTTCAATGTTGACAGCAGTTCCGACGGCATCGAAGGTCAGGACCGAGAAATCTCCTGGGGCGACGACAACCCAAGGGCCCTGATGGGCGCGGCTCCGGGTGCGTTAAGGAAGATCGTCGATGTAATCGACCGGGACGGCGACGGGGGAGTTGACGCCTGCGGGGGGATTGGACAGCGTGACCTGCAAGGTGCCCGAGGGGCCCGCGGAGTGCGAGGTTGCGGTGCTGGTGATGCCGACGCACATGATCTTGTTGTTATCGCCGTTGAAGCTGACGCCGACGATGGACCAGCTGGCGGCGGTATCCTGATCGGAGACGGCGACGACGGTGCAATCGGCTGGAAAGCCGGTCGGCGATTCGATGGCGAAGCCGCTCTCAATCCCGGCGCCGCTGCCCGGTTCGGTTGCTTTCACGATCAACGGCTTGCCCAGGACCACGGGAGCCGGCGCTGGTTCGGGCATCGGCGTCGCAACTGGGTTGACCTTCGGCTTCGGCTTGACCTTCGCCTTCGCCTTCACCTTCGGTGCCGGTTTCGGCTTGGCTTTGGCTTTCGGCTTTGCCTTCGGTTTCACGACCTTTTTCGGCTTCGCTTTCGCTTTCGCCATGGCGGCGCTCCATCTCGCTGGGTCCAGAATCCTGTTCCCGATCACATTACGTCTGGCCCTACCCAGGTGCAACGGGCAAATGGCAAATTCCGCTCCCCCTCCGTAGATTAACCCAAATCAATGGTCAGAAGGGTCTTGCATGTCTACGATGAAAGCACTCGTCAAGAAAAAAGCCGAAGTCGGCCTCTGGCTGGATGAAGTCCCGGTGCCGACCATCGGCATCAATGACGTCCTCATCAAGGTGCTGCGCACCGGCATCTGCGGCACCGACCTCCATATTTACAAATGGGACGCCTGGGCCCAGAAGACCATTCCCGTCCCGCTCGTCGTTGGCCACGAGTTCGTCGGCGTGATCGTCGAGGTCGGCTCGAATGTCACCGACTTCGAGCCAGGCGAGATCGTGTCCGGCGAAGGACACGTCGTCTGCGGCCGTTGCCGTAATTGTCTGGCGGGACGCCGGCATTTGTGCAAGGACACGAAAGGCGTCGGCGTCAATCGGCCCGGCGCCTTCGCGGAGTTTATCTCGCTGCCATACTCCAACGTGTGGGTCCACGGGAGCAGCGACGAGTGGCGCGTGGGGAGCGGCGCGAACAAGGCGGGCGCCGTCCGAGATATTCAGTCGATCTTCGATCCCTATGGCAACGCCGTCCACACCGCCCTGTCGTTCGACATCCTCGGCGAGGACGTGCTGATCACCGGCGCTGGGCCGATCGGCTGCATGGCGGCCGCGGTCGTCAAGCATGCCGGCGCTCGTCATGTCGTCGTCACCGACGTGAATCCGTATCGCCTCGAACTGGCCAAAAAGCTTGGGGCCACGCACGTCGTCGATGTCCGCTCCGAATCGCTCAAGGACGTGCAGGCCTCGCTCGGCATGAAAGAAGGCTTCGACGTCGGCCTCGAAATGTCCGGCAACGGCAATGCCTTCCGCGACATGCTTGCCAACATGGCCCACGGCGGCAAGATCGCCATCCTCGGCATCCCCGACCGCGAAATCGCCATCGACTGGAACGTCGTCATCTTCAACATGCTCACGCTCAAGGGCATCTACGGCCGCGAGATGTACGAGACGTGGTATTACATGACCGTGATGCTGCAATCGGGCCTCGACATCTCGCCGATCATCACCCACCGCTATCCCTGGCAAGATTTCCAAAAAGGCTTCGACGCCATGATGTCCGGCAACTGCGGCAAGGTCGTGCTGACCTGGGCAGATGGTTGAGCGTGGCAATGTCTTTAACGTTGTGGCGACATCGGGAGGGCGAGGCTCCTGCCGAGCCAATCCATTCGGAAACGTGATTTACGACCCGTGTTCAGCATCGGGAGGGCGAGGCTCCTGCCGAGCCAATCCATTCGGAAACGTGATTTACGACCCGTGTTCAGCATCGGGAGGGCGGGGGG
>DASRSQ010000403.1:0-2304 GCA_035656475.1 Gemmataceae bacterium
AATGCGTGGAGGGCTTGGATGCGGGATCTCTCTCAGTCCACGAATCGCCGCAAGGCCACAGCGGGCGGCACGACGAGCCGTGTGACCATTCTGACCATCAACATCGGTGCCTCGGCGATCGCTGCGTCTTCGTCCGCGGCGATGTATCACGCATTACCGCGGCCGCGCTGGCGTGGGCTTTTTCGCCAGAACAGTCGCCGACTTCGGCGAGCGAGGCCCTCAACTCGTGGCGCATTTCGCCCGAACGCGTGGGAGCCATCCCTTTGCGCGTTCATCTTCTGCATCAAGTCCTCTTGATTTGATCGCTGGTCAGTAGCCGCCTTGCGATACCTGCCTGGTTCGTGTTGCGCGCTGTCTGAGCGTAATCGAGCGCTGCTGCGTTGCAGTATTCGTGAGAAATCAGGCCACAAGCTGCCGCCATGCCCCGACTTCTCACGAAGTCGGGCGCGGTGCTGACATCGTCTCGCTTCGTTCCTGGCGTATCTGAAAAGCAAAGTGTCGCTATGACTCTTCGTTATCCTCGCGCGTGGGTCATTATCGCGGTTGTCGCAGCTTGCGGACTTGGATTTGCCGCGGGCGCCGGATTTTTGATCCCACGACAATGGTTGTTGGAGTTGCAACTGGCCTCAGCTCCTTCCGCACCGACCGGTGGGCATGCGGGTGTCGATGGCGGCGACGATCGTGCCGGACACTCCCACGGCATGAAATTGCATCCAGGCCACGACGAGTTGAACGCGCTGGACATAAGTACGCAGGCGGAACAGACGATCGGACTCAAAGTCTGCCGCATCGAGCTGAAACCGTATCAGCGATCGATCATTGTGCCCGCGATGATTGTCGAGCGGCCCGGACGTTCGGTGGTGCGCGTGACGGCTCCACTCGGCGGCATCGTCACTTCGATCGCCGTCGTTCAAGGAGAAGCCATCACCGCGGGACAGGCATTGATTACCGTCCGGTTGACGCACGAGGAGCTAGTGCAGGCACAGTCCGACTTGCTGCGGTCGTTGGCGGAGCTCGATGTAGTGCAGCGCGAGCTCAAGCGGCTGGAACCACTCGCTCAAGACGCGCTCATCGCCAAAAAGACGTTGCTTGAGCGAGAATACGAGCAACAGAAGCTCGCAGCCGTTGTTAAAGCACAACGGCAGGCGTTGTCGTTGCACGGGCTGAACGAAGAGCAGATCGAGTCGATCGTTGCCGACAGGGAGCTGTTTCGAGAACTGACGGTGGCTGCTCCCATGCACGCCGGCACGAGAGCCGACGACAGCGGCGCCGACAAGGAAGGAAAGCGGGCAAGCGGCGAGCAGTTATGGCAAGTGCAGGAATTGGCCGTCGAACTCGGCCAGCATGTCGAAGCCGGCAATCTCTTGTGCGTGCTTGCAGACCATGCGGAGCTCTACATCGAGGGGACCGCCTTCGAGCAAGACGCACGCCAGATTGAGCGCGCCGTGCGCGACAACGCCGCGGTGACCGCAGTGATCGAAAGCGATGCCACTGATGCGGAACGGGTGCCGCGACTGCACATCCTTTACGTCGCCGATAAGGTCGACGCGCTATCTCGGGCTTTTCATTTTTATGTACTACTGCCGAATACGCTGGCGCACTCCAGCAGCAATGGCAACGGTCCACGGTTCATCAGTTGGCGTTTCAAGCCGGGCCAGCGGTTGAAACTGAAGGTGCCGGTCGAAACGTGGCCGAAATCGATCGTCTTGCCGGTGGAGGCGGTCGTGCAAGACGGTCCTGAGTCGTTCGTATTCCAGCGTTTCGGCGACCACTTCGACCGCCGCCCCGTGCGAGTGGAATACCGCGATCCATACTCTGTCGTCATCGCCAACGACGGGGCACTTAAGCTGGGCGACGTGGTCGCCGCCTCGGGCGCTGAGCAACTGCAGTTGGCGCTGAAGAACAAAGCGGGGAGCCCGGTCGATCCCCACGCTGGACACCACCACGAATGACCGAAGATCCGAGCTAACGAGACGCCGCGATGCTTAACGCCATCATCCGCTTTTCCCTCCGTTATCGCCTGGTGACGATCGCGCTAGCGCTGGTAGTTCTGTGCTACGGCAGTTACGAACTGTATCTCCTGCCCATCGACGTCTTCCCCGATCTCAACCGGCCTCGCGTCACCGTCATCACCGAGGCCGCGGGGCTGGCGCCGGAAGAAGTCGAGACGCTCGTCACCTTTCCGCTCGAATCGGTGCTCAACGGCGCCACCGGCGTACAGGCCGTGCGCAGCTCCTCCGGGATCGGGCTGTCGATCGTCTACGTCGAGTTCAATTGGGGAACGAACATTTATATCGATCGGCA
>DASRSQ010000404.1:0-4195 GCA_035656475.1 Gemmataceae bacterium
GACGCAATCGCGGGCGATCCTCGCGCTAAACCGCCCAGCGCACGATGGCGACGCTTGTCTGTGCAACCAGTCAAAAAAAACTCAGCGCAATTCCAGTGGTAAAATGCGAATTATCAATTGCTAATTGTCAATTCCCCGTGAGGCGGGAATTGCTCCATGAAGACTTCTCGAAAGCAAGCGAAACGTGTCATCTTTTGGACCTTGCTCTCCTTTGTCGCGTTGCAACTCGCGCTCAATGTCTGGTTGGAGATGAAGCGCCCCGAGGTCTACGATCCGGAATATCGCGATCGCCTGATGTTATTGCAGGAGCGTGTCGCGGAAAATCCGGGTCGGCCGCTGATGCTGGTGGTGGGCAGTTCGCGAATCATGACTGGCGTGTCGCCGGAGATGCTGCCGCCGCTGGAGACGGTGGATGGCGCTCAGCCATTGACGTTCAACTTCGCGCATTCCGGCGCCGGCGCCTTGCACAATCTTGTTGCAGTGCATCGGGTCTTGCGTGAAGGTTTCGAGCCGAGATGGATGGTGATCGAGGTCGTGCCGCACTTGCTGCCCGCAGCGCAGCACGCGACGATGGCGAAACTGGCGCTCGCCGGGGATCTGCCGGTTTTACATTCGTACATTGCTCCCGCGAAGCTATACGGCTGGTACGCGGAGGAACGGGCGACGGCCGTCGTCAATCATCGCGGCGCCATTCTGCGCGAACTGACGCCGTTCATACAACATTCGCGCTGGGACGTGATGGCGCTCGAACCGCTCGGATGGAAAACGCCGAACGAGCCGATTCCTGATGCCGCCGAGCGCGTGCGGCGCACGGCAGTTGTGCAGGCGAATTATCAGTCCAGCTTGCAACGCTTTCAGGTGCATGAGACGTCACGGCAGGCGATGCGCGAGTTGCTCGAATTGTGCCGATCGAAGAAGATTTCGGTCGCGCTATTGATCACGCCGGAGAGCAGCGAGTTTCGCGGCTGGTATCCGGCCGAGACCCAGGCGAAGATCGCGGCCTACTGCGACGAGCTGCGTGGCGAGTTCGGCGTTCCGATCATCGATGCCCGCGCCTGGCTCGACGACGCCGACTTTAGCGACGGTCATCACATTTTGCCTGACGGCGCCAAACACTTCACGCTTCGGCTCGGCGCCGACGTGCTCAACCCACTCGCCACGGGCCGGCTACGGGCAAACGTCGGCGCGTCACGTCCATGACAAAGCAAATGGAAAGACGGGCTGATCCCAGGAGACCAGGACACCCCCCTGGGGCTTCTATTGATGACTGCGCAGGTATTGTCGGGAGGGCGAGGCTCCTGCCGAGCCGTGAAGCCGCCGAAAGTTCATGGCTCGGCAGGAGCCTCGCCCTCCCGGCGTATGTCATTGACCATGCAGCTGCCAATAGCCACTAGCGATACAGGCCGACCCAGAAGCTGAAGAGCTGGTTGATGTCGTTCGGGCCGCGGACGATCGGGAAGCCGAAATCGAGGGCGATCGGCACCGGGCCCATCATCGGGATGCTGATGCGGAAGCCGAAACCTGCGGACACGCGGTAGTCGTGGATGCCGATCTTGCTTTCGACGGTGCCGGTGTCGAGGAAGGTGACGAAGTAGAGCTGATCGTTGGCCTTGAGCGGGATCTGGTATTCGAGGCTGTTGAGGAACTGGAACTGACCGCCGACCTCGTAGCCGTTGACGACCGGGCCGACGCCGCGGAACTGGAAACCGCGAATGCTCATGTAGCCGCCGCCGAAGAAGCGTTCGTAGACGGGGGCGTTGGCGCCTTCCCAGGAGAACTGGCTGCGAGCCATGAGGACGTGCTTGCCGGAGCCGTCGGGACGCTGCCAGGTGGTGAAGTAGCGGGTGCCTTCGACGTTGAAGATCGGATAGGTGAAAGTACCGAAGATCTGTTCGTAGGTGGCTTCAAGCCTGCCGCCCTGGGTGGGGCGGAGGAACGAGTCGCGGACGTCCCAGACGACGCTGGCGCCGGGGCCGATGACCGTGTTGCCGCCGACGACGCTGGTGTAGTCAACGGGAGCGCCGGCACCGATGCCATAGACATTGACTTCTTCGGCGCGGACATTGAAGCTCGCGGTCCATTCCTTGGTGAACTGGTGTCCGAGGCTGAGCCGGCCGCCGACGCGGCCTTCGGTGTATTCGTTGTAAATGCGGTCGCGATAGTACGCGCTGCCGGTCAGGCTGTATGGTTGATCGAACAGGTACGGTTCGCGGACGGTGATCGAGTAACGTTGCAAGTACGGACCAGGGACGGCTTCGATACGGAGTTCCTGGCCGGCGCCGCGGAAGGCCTTGCCATCGAAGAAGTCGGCGAAGCTGGTCGGGAAGCGCGTGATGTCGAAGTTGCGTTCGTTGAGCACGATGCTGCCGACGACGCCATTGTTGGAGTTGACGCCGGCGCCGAGCATGAGGCTGCCCGTGCGCGTCTCCTGTACCTTGACGAGAATGTCCTTGAACGGCCCATCGCTGGGAAGTGGCGTCACCGTCGGGCGCACGCCTTGCTCTGGATTCATTTCGAAGATGTTGAGCCGGGATAGTTGGGCCTCGGCAATCTTGAGTTCGGGATAGCGCAACACCTGCCCGGGCTGAACCTGGTCAAGCATGCGGCGAATGACGCGGTCCTGCGTCACGGTGTTGCCGACGATGATGACTTCGCCGACGTAGGCCATGGGGTGCTCGTCCATCTGATAGGTGACGATGACCTCGCCGGGCCGATCAGGGACGGCGGTGACGATGTCTTTCACGTCCGCCTTGTAGCCGCGCCAGCCGACAAAGTTCGTCAGGTTGTTGACGTCGGCAGTGATGATATTCTGGTTGTAGAATTCCCCCTTTTTGGCCTGAACGATGGTCTCGAGCTGCTCTTTGGGCAAATGCTTGAAGGTCCCTTCGAGATTCCAGTCCTTGACGCGGAAGCGCGGGCCTTCCTGGACGTGGAAGATGACCTCGACAAAGCGGAAATCGTCGCTGAACTTGAGCTCGCGCGAGACGTGGACGTTTTGATAGCCGTTATTCTTGTAGTAGGTTTCGAGCTTGATGACGTCTTCCTCGACGAGCATCGGATTGAACGTGCCGCCGAAGGCGCCGAACCAGGCCTTGCCGGTCTCGACCTGGGTGTTGAGCCGGGCGGACGTGGCAAGTTCACTGTGGCCGACGAAGCTCACATTGCTGACGCGCAGCTTCGGTCCCTCGGTGATGTTGAAGATGACGCGCGTGTGGTTCTCGTCGTAACCCTCTTCGAGCGAGACGTTGGCGAAGTAGTAGCCTTGCTTCTTCAGATGCTCCTGGAGCTCGAAGCAGGCGGTCCGGTTGGCCCAGCGATCGAGCGGCATGCCGGGATGCACGCGCGTCAGCCCTTCCAGTTCTTTCAGGTCGACGTGCTTGGCGTGCTTGTAGATCACTTCGCGCACAACGCTGGGATGCTCCTGCACCTCGAAATAAAGGTTAAACCGGCCATCAGTCGTCAGGTCCTTGCGCACAGGCAAAATGCGCTTGAAGAGGCGCGAATTGGCGAGGCGCGTCAGATCATCCTGCACGGTGGCGTTGTTGTAGGTGCTGCCCGGTTTGGAGTAGATGTACTGGAGAATTTTCTCGGTCGGGATGTTGCGATTGCCGAGGACGATGACGTTGGCGATCTGGATACGCTGTTCGGGCCCTTGCGCGCACAGAGAGGGTGTCGCCAGCAGCAAGGCGAGCAGGGCGGAGGCGCCCAGCGCTGCGAACCTCGTCCGATTTGTTCCGTGCGTCCCGGTCATTGGGGGATTCCTCGGAATGCAATTCTCACGTGCGCGCATTTCGATAGAGAGCGAGCCAAATAGCTCAAGGGATATGCAATGTCAAGGGGAAAGGGCGCTCCAGCGTGGCAAGGGCGAATCTCCACGAGCGCGGCGCCTGGCGCGTTCTGGGCAATGGGAGTGGAGCGATGGACGCAAAGGCTCGTCGAAATGAAATGCGCAATCCGCGGTGTCGTAGCCACAAGCTGCCAGCTTGTTGGCTACGACATCGCGGAGGGCGCATCGCAGTCGCCGTGGGGCCCGATCTCGCACGCGCTTGGCGCACTATGCGGTCTCGGCAACACGCGCAAGTTGACCCGCCTGTCGATCCGTGAGCGATGGCTTCAGAAAGGCAGCGTCACGGGCGCTTTCATTAGCTGCTCGGCAACGTCAATTTCGTGCCAGCGGGGATGAGGTTTTGCGGCG
>DASRSQ010000405.1:0-1935 GCA_035656475.1 Gemmataceae bacterium
CGGCACAGGCCGATGCCTTCGGCGCCGAACTCGCGTGCCTTGGCGGCGTCGGCGGGGGTATCGGCGTTGGTGCGAATCTTCAGCTTGCGCGCCTTGTCCGCCCAGCCCATCAGCGTCGCGAAATCGCCGGTCATTGTCGGGGCGACGGTCGGGACCTGGCCGATCATGACGTCGCCGGTGGTGCCGTTGATGGTCAGGAACTCGCCGGCCTTGACCGTTTGCCCCTTGATGGTGACAGTCTGCTTGGCCTCATCGATCTTGACCGCCTCGCAACCAACCACGCACGGCTTGCCCCAACCGCGAGCCACGACGGCGGCGTGCGACGCCTTGCCGCCGGTACTGGTGAGAATGCCCTTGGCGAGATGCATGCCAGCGACGTCCTCGGGGCTCGTCTCCTTGCGGACCAGCATGATCGGATCGTTCGGGAACTTGTCATGATGCGCGATCGCTGCCTCGGCCGACAGAACGACCTTGCCCGACGCAGCGCCCGGGCTGGCGGCAATGCCCTGCGCGACCGGCTTCGCATTCGCCTTCGGATCAAGCTGCGGTAGCAGCAAGTGGTTCAGCGCGTCCGGATTGACGCGCTTGATGGCGGTCGTCTCGTCGATCAGCCCTTCCTTCACCATCTCGACGGCGATGCGAACGGCGGCGCTGCCGGTGCGTTTGCCGGAGCGCGTTTGCAGCATGTACAGCGTGCCTTCCTGGACGGTGAACTCGATGTCCTGCATTTCCTTGTAATGCTTTTCGAGATTCTGGCGGATGTCGCAGAGCTGCTTGTAGACCTGCTCGTTGTGCTTGCCGAGGTGATCGATGTGCTCGGGCGTGCGGATGCCGGCGACGACGTCTTCGCCCTGAGCGTTGACGAGGTAATCGCCGTAGAAAAGGTTCTCGCCGGTGTTCGGATCGCGCGTGAAAGCGACGCCGGTGCCGGAGGTGTCCCCCATGTTGCCGAAGACCATCGCCTGGACGTTGACGGCCGTGCCCTTGAGGTGATGGATGCGTTCGATGCGGCGATACTCGATCGCCTTGTTGCCGTTCCAGGAGTTGAAGACGGCGTTGATGGCGAGCATCAGTTGCTTTTTGGGGTCCTGCGGGAAGTCCTCGCCCACGTCCTTCTTGTAGACCGCCTTGTAGCGCTTGACGAGTTCCTTGAGGTCATCGGTGCTGAGATCGGTGTCGAGCTTGACGCCTTTCTCTTTCTTGAGGTTCGAGATTTCGTGCTCGAAGTCTTCGTGATCGCAACCCATGGCAGTGGAGCCGAACATGTCGATGACGCGGCGATAGCTGTCGTAGGCGAAGCGCGGGTTGCCGGTCTTCTTGGCCAACCCCTCGACGCTGGCATCGGTGAGGCCGAGGTTGAGGATGGTGTTCATCATGCCCGGCATCGAGAGAGCGGCGCCGGAGCGAACCGAGACGAGCAGCGGATCGGCCGGATCGCCGAACTTCTTGCCGGCGATCGATTCCATCTTGGTAAGGGCCGCGTTGATCTCGGGGATCGCTGCTTCGGGGATCTTCTTGCCCTGCTCGTAGTAGTTGGCACAGACTTCGGTGGTGATGGTGAAGCCGGGCGGGACGGGGATACCGATCTTGCACATCTCGGCGAGGTTGGCCCCTTTGCCGCCGAGGAGTTCTTTCATCTTGCCATCGCCATCCGCCGTCTTGCCGCCGAAGGAGTAAACGTGCTTCGCCATTTTCGTGTCGTCCTGGTGAGAGAATTTGCTTGACAGTGGAGAAATTGTACGAATGAATGGGACGAGTTCAACTTAGCGGAGGCACGACGCCCTGCTTCGCGTGATTCCCTAAAGAACGTGCCGGACGAGGAAGAGTATCGCGCATTCGTGGCCACGCTGCGGCAGGCCGGGAATCGAACGGTGATCATGGCGGCGCGAAGTCCGAGCATATCTTCGAAGGGCGCTGAGCGGAGAATCGCGACGT
>DASRSQ010000406.1:0-5947 GCA_035656475.1 Gemmataceae bacterium
GAGGCTCCTGCCGAGCCTGAACATTCAGCGGCTACACGGCTCGGCAGGAGCCTCGCCCTCCCGTGGTGCTGCTCGGTGAGGTCTCCATTACCTGCCCATTTTGGTGGCTTCTGAGGTGTTCATGATTCAGTTTGCGTGCGACAAGTGCGGGAAGAAGTTTCAGCTCAAGCCGGAGTTCGCGGGACGCAAGACGACATGTTCGGGTTGCAAGGCGCCGCTGCTGGTGCCAACGCCGATACCGACGACCATCAAGGCAAGCGCGGACCCTGCGCTGCCGAAGATCGCATTCGCCTGCGACAAGTGTGGCACCAAGTTCAGCGTGCCGGGAGAATGCGCGGGACGGAGCACATCGTGCCCAACCTGCAAGAGCGCGCTAACGGTGCCGGCCTCGAATGCGACGCTGGCGTACGTGCCGCCCGCGGGCAAGATCGCGGGAACCAAGAGCAGCGTGAGCGAGGCAGGGATCGATGGCGGTGTCACGCTGGCGGGCGACTTCGCGACCGCCGAGGCACTGTCGATGCACAATCTCATCGACGGCAAGGGGAACGACGGCGCACGCTACGTCGTCGAGAACGAGCTCGCGCGCGGCGGCATGGGGGCGGTCATGCGGGCCGTCGATTGCGACATTCGGCGGGAAGTCGCAGTCAAGTATCTGCTCGATCAGGCGGACCGGGGCAAGAAGCAGCGCTTCGTCGAAGAGGCGCAGATCACGGGGCAGCTCGAGCATCCGAACATCGTGCCCATCCACGAGCTCGGCATCGACGCGGACAAGCGGATTTTCTTCGCCATGAAGATGGTCCGCGGCCGCAGCCTGGCGGACATCCTCAAGGAGTTGGAGAAGACCGAGTCGAGCGGCGCGCGACGCCGATCGGCCGCGGCGCCGGAGTTTTCGCAATCCCGTTTGCTCAACATCTTCATCAGCATCTGCAACGCGCTCGCCTATGCCCATTCGCGCGGCGTCGTGCATCGCGATCTCAAGCCCGCCAACATCATGGTCGGCGATTTCGGCGAAGTCTACGTCATGGACTGGGGGCTGGCCAAGGTGCTCAAGCGAGGCGTCGTTGCGACGACGGCGGCGGGACCGGCGCTGGCGATCCCGGTCGCCAAGATGGCGGAGCCCTTCGATTTTGCCGCTCCGCCCATGGCGACGCCCGTCGGCGCGACGTCGCACGCCTCCGGTACCAAGGTGGTGACGAGCCGCGATGCCGACGCCGACCTGACGCAGGATGGCGCGATCCTTGGCACGCCGGTGTACATGCCGCCCGAACAGGCGGCGGGCAAGATCGACGACATCGACGAGCGCAGCGACATCTATTCCATGGGCGCGATCCTCTACGAGATGCTCGCGCTCGAGCCGCCCATCGACCGCCAGGGCGGTTACTGGCCGATCCTCATGCGCGTGACGCAGGGCAACATCGTGCCGCCGCAGGCGAAGAATCCGCAGCGGGCCGGCCGCATTTCGCCGGAGTTGTCGGCGATTGCCATGAAGGCGCTGTCGAAAGACAAGGCGGATCGCTATGCGACGGTCGAGGCATTGCGGCGCGATGTCGAACTGTTCATGGAAGGCCGCTCGGTCAGCGCCAAGGAGGACACGCGCACGGAGCTGCTGATCAAGTTCGTCAAGCGCAACAAGGCGTTCAGCGCTGCCACGGCGGCGGCCGCGGTGCTGCTCTTCATCGTGGTGAGCTGGGCAATGATCGCGAACTACCGCGAACGCCGGGAAACGCAGCGGGCTTACGATGCGTATGCGATCGAACAGAAAGAGAAGGAAGAGCGAACGCGCCGGGCCGTGCCTGCGCTGGTCGAGATTGCGCGGCGCGATGCGGAGCTGCGTCACTTCAAGAAAGCGCTGGAACAGGTGCAGCTCGCGCTCGAATACGATCCGAACCACGTGCAGGGGAGGCTGCTCCATGCCCAGCTCTTGATGGTCAATCAGGATTTCAAAAAAGCCGTCGAGGAACTGGAAACGTATCTCGCGAAGAATCCCAAGGACGGTCACGCCCGCGAATTGAAGAAGCTCTGTGCAAAGGCCGACCCCGCCGCCCAGGATAAAGGCCCCATGGTGCAGATTGCCCAGGTGCTCACTGCCCAGAATCAGCCCGGCATGGCGGAAGGATTTCTGCGGCATTACGGCAAGGACGGCAACGAGGTGCGCGCCGAATTGCTGAGCCTCTATCGCAAACGCATCGCAGCCCACTGGCCCTCGCTGGGCGACCTCTTGACCATGGACGCGAAGACCGGCGACTTGAGCATGAACGTTGAAGGCGACCAGGTCACCAATCTCGCGCCCCTCAAGGACATTCCCCTGCGGACGCTCAATATCAGCGGCAGAAACATTGAAGACCTGTCCGCGGTCCGGGGCATGCCGCTGGTTTCCATTCGCTTGTTTTGGTGCGAGCGAATCAAGCATCTGAACGATTTGAAGGGCATTCCGCTTACTTCCATCTATCTGCAACGGTGTTTCGCGCTGACCGATATTTCAGGCCTGGCAGGCGCGCCGCTCACGAGCATCGATATTTCGGAATGCAACAGCCTGAGCGACTTCGCACCGCTGCGAGGCGCCCCACTCGAGCGCGTCGAAGTAAATGGCTCTTCGGTGAGCAATCTCGACGCTCTGAATGGCCCCGCCCTGGAGTTTCTCAAACTCAGCTCATGTCCCAATGTCCGCGATATCAGCCCCCTCCAAGGCGCGAAAATTCGCACGCTTGTTCTGTCAGGCCTGTCCGTCGCCGATCTGGGGCCGTTGAAAGGGATGCCGATTCAGCAACTGGATTTGACCAATTGCACCTTGCTGAAAAACCTGACGCCGTTGGAAGGCCTGCCGTTGAAGCAACTCAGCATTGGCGGTTGCCTCGACATTACCGACCTGAGCCCGCTGCGCTCTTTGCCGCTGCAATCACTGGATGTCCGCAGCACTCGCTTGACCGACCTGAACGCAATCCGAGGATTGAAACTCAAGGACATTTATCTCGGCAATTGCGATCGTCTCGAGGACATCAGCGCCCTCGAAGGAATGCCGCTGGAGAGCATCTTCCTGACGGGATGCAAGCGGCTCCAGGACCTCTCGCCGCTCAAGGGAATGCCGTTCAATCGGCTCGAAATACAAGGATGCGAGAAAATCAAGAGCCTGGCGGCGCTCAAGGGAATGCCGCTTGGGCTGCTTCTCATGAATAACTGCAGCAGCATCGCCGACCTGGAGCCGCTGCGCGGCGGAAGACTGAATCACCTGGAAATGGCCAACTGTCCGCTGATCGCCGATCTCTCTCCGCTCAAGGATATGCAGCTTGCCCGACTCGAATTCTCAGGCTGCACCGGCCTGAAATCGCTCAATGGCTTGCAAGGACAGCCTCTTGGCAAGATGAATCTGGTCGGCCTCGCGAATCTGGAAAATATCGATGCCTTGAAAGGAATGCCGCTCGGCGAATTTCAGGTTGATGATTGTCCGAAGTTGCAGAATCTCGACGCGCTCCAGTCGATGCAACTGTATCGCTGCGAGATACGCAATTGCCCGAATCTGAGCGACATCCGCGGACTGGGCGGAAAACGAAACTACCACATTCTGAACATCGCGAACTGTCCGAAAATCGAGGACTTGTCTCCCCTCGCCGGCATACCGATGCAAGAACTTACCTTGCATGGCTTGCAGAAGTTGACGTCGCTCTCATTTCTCGACGGCTCGTCGCTGCAGTCGCTCAATCTGGACGGATGCGGCAAACTCACCGATCTCACCATGGCCACAAAGGCAAACGGATTGAAAGCAGTCATCGTGGCGCGCTGCCCGGCGTTCACCGACCTGACGCCGCTCTCGGGCCTGAAGCTTGCCTCGCTCAACATTGACAGCACCGCCGTGAAAAACCTGGCCCCCCTGCGTGGCATACCGCTGCAGCAGCTGGGAATGCGTGGCTGCGCCGACTTGCACGATCTGTCGCCGTTGGCGGGTATGAGTCTCGTGGAGGTGACGTTGCCGCCGGAAGTCACGAAGGGCATGGAGGGCATGCGCGCCATGAAGACGTTGCAACGCATTGACACTCGGCCTGCGGATCAATTTTGGCAGGAGTGGGACCGCATGCAGGTGAAGTCAAAGTAATTGCTGTTTACAAACCGCGTGAGCGAGGATGTCCTTGCAAGGTCGTCTTCGCTCACGCGTCGGGCTTGTGGATCATTGGCCTACTTGACGAGCTTCTCGAGGTCCCCCTTGATGGCGCGGCCCCAGATGTCATAACCGCGAGCGCTCAGGTGGAGGTAGTCGGGCATGATGTCGCCGGAAAGGCCGCCGTTCTTGTCCAGGAACTCGTTGCCGATGTCCTTGTAGAACACGGTCTTGCCGTCATCGAGCTTGGCGATGATGGCGTTAATCTCGCCGACCTTCTTGTTCAGCTTGGCGGCCGGAATGGTGCCGCGGGTTTGTTCCAGGTTGCGCACGGCAGCGTTGAGGAGCTTGAGGTCGGGTTTCTCCTTCTTGAGTTCCTCGTTGATGGGCATGACGGCCTTGGAAATTTGTTCGACGCTGCGGATTGCGTCGCCGCCGTTGCCGCGCGGAAAGACGCCGAGGACGAGGATCTTGATGCCAGGCTTCTGGGATTTCAGCTCCTCGACGATGGCCTTGATGCCGCCGGCGATTTGCGGGGCGCTGTATCCGCCGATGTTATTGGTGCCGATCATGATGACGGCGGCCTTGGGCTTGAGGTTCTCGATTTCGCGTCCTTCGGTGATGCGCCACAGAACGTGGCCGGTCTGATCGCCGCCGATGCCGAGGTTGACCGGTTTGAAGGGACCGAAATGTTCCAGCCAGGCTTTTTGGCCTTCCCAGCCGTTGGTGATGGAATCACCGAGGAAGATGACGTCGCCAGCGCCCTTCGATTTCTCGATTCGCTTGAGGAAGTCCTTGTGCCGCTGGACATCGCGATTGAGTTTGACGGCAGCGGGATTGTCCGCCTTTTCCTGGGCAGCGAGAACGGGAAGCAACAGACTCAGTGCCAGCACACAGCCGGCGGCAACCAGACGATGCATGGAATCTCTCCGGATGAAATCGCGTCTCCCCCATGGACGCTTCCGGGCATCCTATCGAATCGGGGCCTCACCTTCTCGCACACTGGGCCGAAATCGCACACCGCGCAATCCCGAAATCCTTGAATTTCGGCCACAGCGCCTTTGGCATCGGCCTTGCTTTGTCGAAGGTCGACCCGGAGTTCCTGGTTACGGAGCCGACCATGCAAGCGGTGCTGGATAATACAGAACGAAAATCGCCTGATGCGAAAGCGAAAGAAACAGCGAAGACGCCGATCACCGTCATTAACTTTTGGCTGGACGCGGCGCTGTTCGTCAACCTCGTCGTCATCATGTGGGTTAGCGCGTTGCTCCACATGGTGTTTCCACAGCCGACGGAGGCGGCTGGCTGGTCGTTATGGGGGTTGTCGTACAACGACTGGCACAGCGTGCAATTCTACGCCTGCTGCCTGTTTGCGTTGCTGGCCGTGGAGCATCTGGTGCTGCACTGGAACTGGGTGTGCACTGTCATCGCGACGCGCATCCTTCGCTCCGGCAGCCGGCCCGACGAAGGCGTGCAGGCGGCCTATGGCATCAGCACCTTCATAGGGATCATGGTGCTGACCATGGCGTTACTGTTGGCGGCTCTCGCCACCATTCAGCAGCCGATCCATTGACGTACGGAGGTGGCTCGGGAAACGGAGCTTCCATGAGCGCGTTCCCAAACGGGAGTCTGGGAACGAGGGATATGCTACTTCTTCTTCGGGCGCGACAGCATCGGCATGACGCGGCTGAGCGTCTTCTTCTGACGGCGTTCGAGCTTGATCTGCATGCGCCGCTTCTTCGACGCCTTGGTACGTGGTCTGCCGTTCATCGCTTCGCTCCTATCCTGCAAACATCCCGTTGGAAAATAACTTCCCTGTTTCACCGTAGGTCGAAGAGGAGCGTGGGCAGCGGCGAA
>DASRSQ010000407.1:0-14346 GCA_035656475.1 Gemmataceae bacterium
CCGCACCGGGGCGCCGTGCCAGAACGAGAGCGTGGTCGGGCGCCCCGTCGAGAGGTCCCAGATGCGTAGCGAGCCGTCGCTGAACGCCGCCAGGCCGCGCCGCCCGTCCGGCGCGAAGCGGAACAGCTCGGGAACAATCGCGAGCTTCGCGAGCGGCCGGGTCTTGGCGCTGCGTGCGTCGATAATCTCGAATCCGCCCTTCGGGCGTCGCAATGCGAGCCGGGCGCCATCGCAATCGAGCAACTGCGTTTGCTTGATGAGCTTGCGATGCCAGAGTGTGTTGCCCGTCAGGTCCCAGGCGTGCGCATGCGCGGCGTTCCAGAGCACGACATCGCCGCCGGTGTAGTGCAGATGCGTCGGCCTGTCATCGAGCTTGTCGATTCGGAGCGATGGCGAAAGAGGCCGGCCGGTGCGGGCGTCGAAGACGCGCGCCTCCTCATGTGTCGCGATCGCCAACGTCTTGCCGTCGTTGGCCCACATAGCCTGCATGATTGGCGTGGTCATCGTCAATGGTGTGCCGACCGCGCGTCCATCGACGAAGTTCCACAGCATGCCCGCCTTTGCCTGCGTCAGCAGCGCCGTGGTACCGTCCGGAGCCACCGCCGCCATGCTCTTTCCTTTCGGCAATGCGGGGAACGCCTCCGACTTCAACGGCGAAAGGTCCCACAGCCGAACACAGTGATCCTGCCCAATCGTCGCCAGCCAGCGATCGTCTCGGCTCATCTGTACATCCGCTACCAGCCCCGAATGCGGCAACAGGTCGCCGCGCGGTTCCCCCTTGTGAATCTGCCACACCCGCACGCCGCGATTCGCGGTCGCCGTCACCACGCAGCGACCGCCATCGCCATAACGGGCCAGGTACGGCGGCGAATCGTGCGGCAACGTGAACGCCGCCGATCCTTTCGGCAGATCGAGCAAGCGCACCTCGTTTTCCGCCACCTGGATCAGCCGATCGCTGGCCGGCGCGAACCAGGGCCCCTGATCCCCTTTGACAAAAAGGTTCATCGTCGGCAGCAACGGCTGACCAGTGATCTGCCACTGGAAGAGCTTGCGAGTCGAGCTGATCGCGTGGACGCGCTGCCCATCGCGGCTGAAGCCGGCGGACAACATCGCCTGAGTCGGCGGCCAGGCAAGGTGGATCTCTTTGCTCGTGGTGAGGTCCCACAGGAGCACATCCCCCTTCTTGTTCTTGCCGGTCTCGCTGAAGGTGAGCAGTTTTTTGCCGCCCGGATGCAGCGCCACCAGCTTCACTTCCTGATTGTGCGCGAGTGCCTTGCCGATCGGTTTGCCGGTGTCGGCGTCCCACACATGCGCGGTCTTGTCGGAGGATCCGGTCACGAGCGTGCGGCCGTCGCTGGAGAAGGCCAACGCATTGACCGCCGCGGGATGTTTGACGACATGGCGCTGCGTGCCGGTCTTGACATCAATGAGAGAAACCGTGCCGTCGACAGCGACGGCGACTTGGCTCGCATCCGGGCTGAACTCCGCATGCACGCTGGCGCCGACGGGCATCGGTTCGCCGATCGGCTGGGCGGTGGCACAATCGAAAAGCCGTGCGGCGCTGTCATGCGGCACGAGGAACAAGCGGTCCCCTTTGGGCCCGAGCCGGGTCAGACGCGGCTTGCCGTCGAGAAACCACATTTGATTCAGCGACGGATATTGTCGCAGCGCTGCCCCCAGGCGAATGCGATGCGGCAACTCGCGCTCGAGGGTGCCCTGGTCCTGCTCGAGAGCGGCAGCGAACCAGACCAGGGCCGAGCCAGGCTCGCCGCGCTGCGTCATCTCCTGGGCATTGGCAAGGTACTGCTGAACCAGAAGCTGTCGCCGCCGTTGCTGGGCGAGCGACTCCGCCTCGCGCGCCTCCTTCTCCTTGGCCAGCGTTTGCTGCAACTCCAGCTTCGCCTTCTCGGCTTCCAGGCGCGCCTTGTCCGCGTCGACCCGCGCCGCCGCCTCCTCCTTGGCCCGATTCTCCGCAAGAAGCTTGTTGTCCTCGGCAAGCTGGTTGGCGTCGACAAGCTGTTGGTTGAGATCGCTGAGATACCAGTTGGCCCCGACCAGTCCCGCCGCCAGCAGCGTGATCGACACCATCAGCATGCAAACCGTGAATGCAGCGAGCGGATGCCGACGGCACCAGCGCCCGAAGCGCTCGAGCGTGCCCGGCGCTCGCACCGTCAACGCTTCCCCTTTCAGCCAGTTCTCGAGGTCCTCGGCAAGTTCCTCGGCCGATTCGTAACGCTCGTCGGGATCTTTTTGCAGGCACTTCAGGCACACCTGCGCCAGGTCCGGATCGAGATCCGGCTGCAGCGTCAACGGCGACGGCGCCTCCTTCTCCACAGCCTGCAGCAACACCTCCATCTGATTCTGCCCGACGAACGGAGGCCGCCCGGTCAGCAGTTCGAAGAGCATCGCGCCAAGACTGTAGACATCGGCGGCAACGGTGAGGGCCTGCTTGCCCGTCGCCTGTTCGGGCGCCATGTACGCCGCAGTGCCGACAACCGCGCTGGATTGCGACGCCCAACCATCGCCGCCGAAGCGTTTGGCCAGGCCGAAGTCGCTGACGAATGGGATGACCGATTTCGGATGATGCTGCGCATGCGCCGGAATGCCGGCGACGGGATAACCGTCCTGCTTGGGCCGGGCCGGCTCGCGCAGGCTGAGCAGAATGTTGCCTGGCTTGAGATCGCGATGCAAGACGCCGCGTTGATGAGCGTGATGCACGGCCCGGGCAATGGCGACGATGACGCGCACCGCCTCCTCGGGCTTGCCGGCATATTCGCCGACGCGCTCTTTCAGACTCGGTCCTTCGATGAGCTTCATCGTGAAGTAGGCGTGCCCGTCGCATTCGCCGATGTCGTATACCGGGACGATATTCGGATGGTCAAGGTTGGCGACGACCTCCGCCTCGGTGCGAAAGCGACGCAATCCCTCGCTGCCGGCATAGTCGCCGGCGAGCATCATCTTGAGCGCGACGACGCGGCGCAAGCGGGCATGCGACGCGCGATAGACGATGCCCATGCCGCCGCGAGCGATTTCCCCAAGGATTTCGTACTCACCGACGCGCGACCCCGCCGGCCGAAACGATGGCGCCGCAACGCCCAGTCCCGCAGCCGCCGACACGAGTTGCCGCTCGTTCGCGAAGAATTCGCGCAGCTCCTCGGCGATCTCGGGATGGGCGCGGACGAGTGCCGCTGGATCGACGCGTTCGCCGCGCTCGCGCGCCTCCAGATAGGCGGCGAGAACTTCCTCGAACCGGCGTGAACGATCGGCAGCCAGCATCGGCGCGTCTCAGAAGACGGAATCCTCTCTTTGATGATACCGCGAAATCGCAGGGCATGCCTATGGATTGTTCTGCCCGGTCAGCGGCGAGGTGATGCGAGCGCCCGGCCGAACCCCGCGACCTCGGCGCCGGACGGGACCACCCCGATATCGGGCCGGGCGCCGTTGGCGGGGCGTAGCGGATCGACATTGTCGAACTCGATATCGATGCCCATCTGCAGGATGACGTCTACTGCGCCGTCTCCGGCAAGAAGGACGCGCCGATCACCATTCGCGCTTTTCCTGGCGAACGCGTCACCATCGATGGCGGCATCGCGGAGTTCTTCGATCAGCCCGCCAAGGCGTGGAAACCTGCGGATGCTGTCGAGGCTTTCTTTTGCATCTTGGGGCAAACTTCTCTAGGCGGCCTGAGCCTTTTCGCGGCGCCGCCAACCGAAGACTGCTCCTCCAATGGCCATGGCGCCAAAGAGCGCCACGCTGGCAGGCTCAGGAACAGAAGCATTCGATTGCGCGGCCCCGAATGCGATAATGTTGGCGGTCAAGTTCGCTGCATCCGGTTGCGGCTGATGAAAATTATCCGTCGTCATTCCGCCGAACAGGACGTAGCCCTGGCCGAAATGTCCTTCGGCAAGTACCGAGCCTGCCGTTCCGTCGATCAATGACGTGATGCCGCTGCCACTGACAAATGCGTGAGCGAACCAATTGCCTGTGTAGCTCGTGGCAACGGGGGTGAATGGGCCATTGAAAATCGGATTTCCTGGATCCACTGCTGTGGCGGTCGCGCTGAATCCAGGATAGTTGAGAGTTACACCAAAAGGAAAAGCGATATTCCCACCCTCATTTGGAGCGGCATTGACGAACAAACTGCCGCCGGCCAGAACCCAAGCTTCGATTTGCGGCATATTCGCTATCAAGAAGGCATTTAAAGCATTTGCGTTGTTGTCGCCGCCTTCCATGAAAATGAAGTTGGTAGCGGGCGAAAAAAGAGTTGCCGTATCAACAGTTTCGTAGCGTGAGTCCGCCCAATTGCCTGCGCCAAAAACCGCATCCATCGCTGTTTCGTTGGTTGACTGACCCCACGGTTGTCCAACGGTGGATCGTAGGTAAACGGGGCCAGCAAAAACTTGGTGTGCCTGCCCCAGAAAAGCAAATGCTGCCAGAAGAATGGCTGCCGAGCGCATTTCAATCCCCCCACATTAAAGAACATGAATCCGTGTGGAGAGTGACGTCGGAGCGGACAAAAAGTTCCCGTTATTCCATTTTTTTTTCCTCGCCTCCAAAATCAACCATCACCAACCACCTGCGGTTTGAAACACAGGCGAACGACGCCGTCGCGTGTCAACGGCTGCAATCGCGCGGGCGGCGGTTCAACAAGGTTGAACGCTTTCACGTAATAGCTCCCGGTGGAGATCGCCGGCAGGCTGTGCGTGCCAAGCCAGCGCGCGACCCATGCGCGCCGCGAATCGTTTACGCGCTCCACCTCCGCGAGATCGAGCCGCAAGAAAGCGCGGGCAGCCAGGGCGTTGAAATAGTAGCTGAACCAGTTCCACTGCTCGCGAAAACGGCGCACGTACGGATGCTCGCGGTGCACCAGGAAGACGCCGAGCTGCGACGCGGTCATGCCGAATCCGCGGCTGAAGCTGATCGACAGCACCGATTTTTCGAGCAACGGCCGAAGATCGGAAGCGACCCCGGCTCGCTCCGGGCTCGGCAGTGTGGGAAATAAGTTGATGTTGAGCAAGCACGCCGCCGCGCTTTCCAGAAACGCGACCATCTCCGCGGTCACGTGCCCATTGCGGACCGACGGCACGCACAGGCACGCGAGTCGGCCGGTTGCGTCCGCTTGCCAGTCGATATTGGCCTGCCGCGTGGAGCCGACCGAAAAGCCGAACCAATCGCCCGGATACACCGAGATAGGCTCGCGCGCGGCGACGGCCTCCACCAGATGCGCGATCAAATCCGCATCGCTGCCCGCCGCGAACGCGATGTGGTCGGCGAGATCGGCCGACGACCAGGCGCCCCCCGTCAGCCAAGTCAATCGCGCCTTGAGTTGCGGCACGAATTCATGGTGAAACCATGCCAGGCCTACCGTGTAATGCTCGCTCAGGTCGCGCGCCGTCAGCTCGGCTGCGGCCTCGGCGTAGGCGTGCGCGACCGAAGCGTAGCCCACGGGCAGCAGCGGGCGGAAGCGCTCTACGTCTTCGCCAGCAAGGGCGGCGACGAGCTGCTCAGCCGATACAATCGGCTCGACTGATCCTCCAGCGACGCGTAAACCGTCCCGTCGGACAATAGATTCAACGATCGACATATCCGATGCTCCTTTTCCCACGCCGGCGTCGGCTCGTGATAGTAGCACACCTGCAACTCGCCCATGCGGCGTATTGCTGGCCCCCATGGCAAGCGCGCGACGATCTCTCCCTGCTCCGCAAACGGATCGAATGCCACGCGATGCTCCGCCGCCCAGCGATCGTGTTCGCTCGCCGCGAACAGCGATCGCTCGTAGGCGACATAGGTGTGCTTGAACGTGAATTGGCGCACGCCGAAGGTGGCCAATTGATCGATGTAGCGCCAGACCATCGCCTCGCTATCGATGTTGCCACGCGTCATCACGCAGGTGGCGCGGATCGTCAAGCCATCGGCCGCGCCGAATAAGTCGCGCAGCGTCGGCGCGGCTTCGCCCATCAAGGCGCGATTGAGCACGTCGTCGAAGTGGTGCCGCGAGAAGCAAAGATACGACAGGCCGGCGTCCGCCAGATTCTGGGCGAGGTCGTGCGTCAACAAGCTGCCGTTGGTGAAGCAGGCGATTTCGTCAAAGAATGGCCTGGCACGGCGAATGATGTCGCACACCACGTCTGCACGCAGCAACGGCTCGCCGCCCCCGGTAACGACAAGTCGCGTCGCGCCGCGTTCCTGGGCGAAGGCGAAATAGCTTTCGAGATCGAGCCGGTCCCAGTCGACGCTATCGTGCCGTAGCGCGCTCACCGATGATTTCGAGAAGCAAAACGGGCACGCACAGTTGCACGCGAATCGCACCGGCAGAACGCTGCACGTCAAAAATCGGCAATCGTGCCAGCTCATGTCACGCATCCTCGCGCGAATACTGGATCGACTTCCCGCTCCACGCGACCTCCCACGAAAGCTGCTCGATGCGCAATGGCGTCTTGCCGAACAACATCGTCAGTGCTTGCCGCACCTCGTATTCGACTGCAGCATCGCAGCGCGTGCGGAAGGTCAGCGATCCATCGCGCGATTGATGCAGCGAGAAGAAGGGAAGCGGGATGTTGAACAACGCCACCGTCACGCTAATGCTGACGACGGGAGCACCATCGACGGCATGGAACAGGACGGGTCGACGCCGTTCGATGCCGACGAGTCGCGGCACAGGCGCCCTCACCCCCGGCTCTTCTCGCAGGGGGAGAGGGGAGAAAGACAGCGCTCCGAAATCGCCGGTGCGATAGCGCACGAGCGGCAGGAATGGATTGACGCCGCCGGTGACGACGATCTCGCCGCGCTGCCCCGGCACGACCGGGCGATCCGACTCGTCGAGGATTTCGACAAACAAATTGTGCGGCAAAATCTCATGCTCGTCGGCGTCGTTGTCGGCACGCGCGAAAGCAATTGGCCCCGTTTCATTCATCGAATAGATGTCGATGACAGGACAGCCGAAATGCCGCTGCAGCCGATCGCGCAGCGCCGGCAGCAACATCGTGGCCGACGACAGAATCCCCTTGAGGCGCGTCCGCACCGGCAAGGTTGCGAGCTGTTCGAGCGCGAACGGATCGCTGGTCACGATCTCTGGCGCACAGTCATCGAAGAAACGCAGCGGATCATCCGCCGCGTTCCAGTCAGAAGGATGGAGATTGATTTTCGCGTGCCCGGCGCCGTCAAGGTACGAGCTGACCGAGGCAAAGGTATAGGTGCGCACCTGGGCCGCGACCTGGATCAGCGACACGCGGTCGCCACCGAGCAGCGAAACGCCGTGGGCCGTCAGAGCAGACTGGAATAACGGCAGGTAACGGGCTGGTGCGATCGGATGGGCCGGCAGGTGGATGAGGTTGCCCGTGGTGCCGGACGTGCGATAAACGACCAACTCCGAGATATCGGCCGAATCGGGGACAAACGACCACGGCTCGCGCCGCAGGTCCTCGCGGCTGCACGTTGGCAACGGATCGCAGCGCAGTCGATCGCGATAAAACGGCACGTCGCGCCGGCAGCGTTCAATGAACTCCGGTACCCACGCCGGCGCCTCGCCCGGCTTCCAGCCGCGCGGCTCCGCCTTCTGACGCGCCGCATACGCTTGCACCTCCGCGAGCCCGGCCGCATCGAGTCGCTCGCCGCACGCATAGGTCCAGCGCGGCGCATGCGCGTGCTGTTGCAGACGGCGCAGCATCGCCCGGCTGCGTTCTGTCAGCAGCGGAAATCGCTCAGCTTCGGTCAGCGGTTCATCCATAATGCAATGGAACCACGGGGGACACGGGGAAACACGGGGAGCACAAGCGAGGATGACATTTATTCTGACGCAATTACGGGAATACATAGAGAGGTTCGAATCATCATGGTTGCGAAGATGACATTCATTCTGACTCAATTACGGGAATACATAGAGAGATTCGAATCATGATGGTTGCGTCCCCCGTGCTCCCCGTGTTCCCCGTGGTTCTGTTCCCTACTCGCGTGAATAACGAGCGGCCGCTTCCTCGGCACGCTTCTTCGCCATCGCTTCGCGGATTTCGCGCGCTCGCGCCTCGGCTTTGCGCGTCTCGCGGATGACGCGCTCGCGTTCGACGCTGTCGAGCGTCGTCAACCGGTCCGCGGCTTGCACCGACGATTCTCCTTCGGGCACGAGGTCCAGCGCATTCAGGCAGATGCGCACCAGCTCTTCGCGCCGATCGGGGTCGCCGACAATCGCCTCGACCCGGACCAGCTTCGCGAGTTTACTCAGTGCCTCCGAATGCAGCAGAGCCCACGTTGGCTTCGCCAACTCGGGCCGGATCAGGAACCAGTCGTCGCGCAGCAACCAGAGGACGATCGGAACCAGCCGCCGCATTTCGTTCGACAACGATGCCACCGTGCGACGTTCCTTCGCGCCGGGGATCGATACGTCGAGCGCTCGCAAGTGATCGCACGCCAAGGCGACGACATCGATATCGCCGACCGGCAGCAGGAAATCGGGCGGACACTCCGCCAGGCGGTGCAGCAGTCGAGCGAGCGGGGGGCCGGTCGTTGCCATGTTATTTACTCTCAAACTTACCGCGGCTGAATTGGCGGGCGAATTCGACGAGCTCATCCATCGAGCTGACGATCGCCGTGCTCCAGCCCATGGCATGAATGCGATCGAGATACTTGCTTGAGTAATCGTTGCGTAACCCATCCGGCAGTTCAAGGACAAACGTAGCGCCGCCCCCCGCCCGCTTCACCGCCTCAGCCGCGACGTCCCAACCTTGTCGGCGATCGGCGGTCGAGTCGAGCATCGAGAACATATCGTTGTCGCTGACTATCAAGATGTGGACAGGCCGCTTCGCCTGGCCGTTGCGCGTGGCGGGTGACTCGAATGTCTCCGCGAGACGATGGATGCCGAAGGAAAAGCCGGTGCCGAGGTAGCTGGTCAGCGTCTTGAGCACCGTGCTCGCGTTGCGCTCGAAGCCTGCAGTCGATAGCGATCGGCCTGGCTCACCGGATAGCACAACCTTGACGCGCGAACCGACGCGCAGGGCCGACAGGGCGATGATCGCGCCGGCGAGAACCGGATACGACAGGTGGTCAGCCGGGTTGCCCATCGAGCCGGAGCAGTCGACGCCGAGGTAAAGATCGACGGACATCGTTTCGGGATCGTTGCCGGGGCTAGCGCCGATCTGGCGTTGCCGCGTCGTGACGCCGGGGATGACATGCGGACTGCTCAGCAGCGTGCCGAGCCAATCGATCTGCTCAAGCGGCGTGCCGACGTCCCACACGTCAAGCCCTTCGGGCAGAGGATCGGTTGCCTGCGGCAACTTGCGGACGGGGAACCGGATCAGATGTGGAATCGCCCGTTCACGGTAGTAGCGCGCGGTGATCTCCGCCGGATCGATGTTGGCGCCGGCCGCCTTCAGGATCTCGGCGTAATCGATCGGCTGCCGGTAGTCCTTGGCGGACTTCTTTCCAGTCTCTCGCGCCTTGACTTTCGACGAACGCTCGGACGCCTCTTGCGCATCAATGCCGGACAGATCGGGATCGTCGGCGGGATGGATGGCGCCGCTCCGTTCGTCGTCATCGATTTCGGTCAGGCCGTCCGGGATGCCGCCCTGTCCCGCGCTGCGCGTGTCGCTCCAGATCGCCATCAGTTTCTGCATCCGCGCCGCCTCGTCTTCCAAGAGATAAGGCAAGCACAACGCGGCGAAACGGCCGGAGCCGTCGAGCCAATCTTTCGAATAGCTGCGAATCAGGCGAGCGCCGAGCTGGGCGTCCTGATTGAGACGCGTGTCGATATCGCCTTTGGCGAGAGCCCCGCGGTCGAGCTTCCACAAGAGTTCATACGTCCGCATGTACAGCGTCCACAGCCGATCCCGGCATTTCGAGCCGATCTGCAGATAGACGCCCGAGATGTTGAGGCCAGCGGAGCGTTGCAGACGGTCGTTGATCAGCAGATCGGAATACAGATTGGCGATGAACGGCGCCAGATGCTCCTTCGTCGGCAGCCCTACGCGCATGCGGGCGAGCATGCGCGCATTGTCGGTCAGGTCGGCAGGGCAGTAGACGTGATGGCCGATCTCGTGCGCGAGGATCTCGCGGCCGAACGCCTGCAGCCCTTTCGTCTCGATCTGCCGCAGGCTGATGACGATCGTGTGATCGACGAGCCGAATCATGGCGAAGCTATCGGAGAGCTGGGCCGACGTTTCCTCGGCCTCGGTGACGCACCAGGTCGGTTCGTGTAATTGCACGAATCGACTCCAACACGCCAGCGCCGCCGGCCATTGGGCGGTCCATTCGGCAAGCAGATTGTCACCGGCGACCGGCATCTCCGTCTCCATCGCGGTCCATCATCACCACTCGGGAGGGCGAGGCTACTGCCGAGCCTGAATTCGCAGAATCCTGCGGAAACTCGAAGTCGCCGAAGTTATTGGCTCGGCAGGAGCCTCGCCCTCCCGATCCCTCCATCATCGCGCTACCAGGAATACGTGATACGACGTTGGCAGCGTTACCGCGAGCGTCTGTTCATCACACGCGAAACTTGTGGCCTCCGCAAGCTGGGGGAAATCGTGACGCGTTTTGCCCCAGGTGACGCGGCCGTTCTTGTCGATGGATGCGGCGCCTTGCTTGCGCGGCTTGTGCAATGCATCGATGGGCAGCCACATCGTGCCAAAGACGTCTGCGAATAGCTGCCAGCTACCGACGCCATCCATGACGACCAGGTTCGCATCGCTGACCGCGACCATCGGCAACTTCAGGCATGGGCCACCGAAGCCGCGAAAGCCGCCGATGGTGCGAACGATGCGCAGCGTAGTGCCCTCACCCCCGGCCCCTCTCCCAAAAGGAGAGGGGCGACCGCTTGTGTTCGGCGCGTACCAGCGATCGGACTCCATGCGAGCCAGATGCTTGAGCCAAACATCCTCGGTCACTGCGATATCGAAACAGCGCGCGGCGAGCTTCCATGGCATCGCGCGGGCAAGCTTCAGCGCTGCCTCGCGATACTGCACCAGCCCCGCGCGCCAGGCCAGCACTTTGCCCGCATCGAGCCAGGCAGCGACGGCATCGCAATCGGCCGCCAGCTTTCGCATGCCATCGATCCATTCGCCCGGCCGCGCGGACGGATACGCCGCGAGGTGATCGGCGGCATTGCTCAGCGAGCCCGCGACGCGCGTCGGCTCGAGCGCCAGCAATCGCGCGGCCGCCGGCAGAAGGTCGCGCCAGACGGCGGCGACGTGCGAATGCTTCACCTTCGGCCCGAGCAGGCCCGCTGCGAACAGGTCCAGCGAAACATCGAACAGTGCCAGCAGCACGACGCGCACGCGGTCGTGACGCACACGCGCCACGGCGCCGATCAGGTCGTTCACGCCCGTGCGTAGATGCTCCTGAAACGCCGGCTCGTCGATGCGGACGCCGGCGCGTTTGCGTTGCACGAACTTCTCATTCAAGGCATCGCGGTCGGCACGCAACGCCTCCGCCAACGCCGGATGGATTTCAGACACGTTCGCTCCCCGGACCGAACATGTCGAGCACCGACTTCTCCAGCGCATCCGCCAGCTTGCCGATCGTTTTGTAGAAGATGCATTTGTGATGGCTGAGGTCGAAATGAAGCCGTTGGCCGTCGCGGGCCACGAGGATCACCGGCTTGCTCAGACCCCAGGCGAAGCCGACCTCCAGGTAGACGTTTGGCTTCTCGAGCGTCAGGTCCGCGACGACGAACTCGGCGCCGCGGATGCCTTCGATGATGCGATCGACTATGCTGCCGGCGAACACCGACTCATCCACTTTCTCGCATAGATAGCCGCACTTGCGAATCGCCGAATAGATGCCGAACTGGTACACGTCCTCGAATTCCTCGGCGAACGGCATCGCCACGAAGGCGCTCTTCTTCTTCCCGGCGACGGCAGATGACGGCGCGTTGACGTTTAATGTCGCTGTTGCCGGCGCGGACGTTGGCTGCCCCGGCGCCGCGGCGTGGAAGCCGGACACGATCTCGACGCCTTGCAACAATTTCTGCAGCTGCTCGCACCGCCGCGCACTTCGTTCCACGAAAATGATCTTCTCCAACTGCGGCAACGGCGACGCCGCTAGTCCCTGCTGAAACCCGAAAATCAATGACCGCAGCGACTCCGCCACGTCGAGGCCGTAGCCCGCGCCGTGCACCGTCGTCGTCATCGTGCGGACCGGCAAACGATTGTCCGCCATCACCTGGATCGCTCGCCGGGCGAACTGCGTCATCTCGCGGTAACGAAAATTGCCCAGCGTCGGCGTGCCCAGAAACAGCGTCCGCTTTGGCGCGATCGCCTTGCCGCTGTCCACGAGCGCGTGTGCCCCCTTCTCCGGCGAAATCTCGCTCTCCTTGCAGACGCAATTCTCGACCAGCCGCAACGCGACGGCCTCGTCGGCGCCGTAGAATCCCTGCGCGTGCTTGAGCAGCAATAGATCCGACGGCACGCTCACCACGTCGCCACATTGAACCTGGATTTCGATGGGCATTATCTTCCCTTCCATTTCAGCCAGCGCAGGTAGTTCGTGTAGCGCTGATGCAGGTACTTGAGCTTGAGCACGTCGTCGAACATGTGGCCGTAGAATTTGCGTGATTTGCTCCATTGGCCTAACACCCTTTCGATCTTCACCAGGCGTGCCCGCACCTCCTTTTCCGGCACGCCGTCGAGGCCATTCTCGAACTCGGCCGTGAGCTGAGTGACGGGGTCGTCGCGGTCCAGTTCGAGGCGTTCGTACTCCGCGCACGCCAGGTCGAACAGCTTGCGGATCCAACCGACCTTGTCGGTGCGAAACATCGCGTTTTCGGGGGACTCGAAGAAGGGACAGTCAGCGTCCTGGACCAGCTTGTCGTGAAGGACAAAAGGTATGATCTGCCGAACGTCTTCGAGGTTCACCTCCCGGCCGCCGCGAAAGTAGGCCATCGCCTTCACGAACAGCAGCACGGTCATCAGCGAGCGGACCGAGACGCCGTTGCGGGTCTGGGCGCCGAGGTCCTTGAGCTTGTCCTTGCCGGTCTCCTGGGCGGCGAGCTGGGCCCAGTCGGAGCCGGCCAGCTTGACGGTGTCCTTCGTCTTGTACTCGAACTGCGTCGCGGCATGATCGCTGAACTCGAACTGGCTGGCGAAGAATTCCAGCCGGCGCAACAGCGGCGCGGGCATCGTGATCTTGAGAACCTCGCCGTGGATGCGTTTCCATTCCTCCTCGCTGAAGATAATCTGTAGTGGGACGACTTCCTCCGGCTTGATGCCCGCCTCGACGCGCTCGAGCAGCTCGCCGAGGAAGCGCGTGTTGAAGTGCAGCGCCTTGACGACGATGTCGATGCGATCGCGCAGCGCCTCGATGACCTGATACGTGCCGCCGCCGGCATCATCGTTCGCGGTCAGATACCACGCCGACTCGGGGCACTCGAACGTCTGATCGAACAACTCGGCGTAGTTGTCCGCCATCAACGTCAGCAGCGCGGACTGCGTGCGCGTCGGGATGCGGTTGTACTCGTCGATGATCTTGACGCGCATCGACAGCCATTTGCGCCAGCCGATGCCGATCTGATCCAAACTCTTGGCGGCGACGAGGTCCGCAGGCAACGGGCTGCCGATCAGGTCGGCGATCGTCATCTGCGGCTGCCCCTTCTGGATCGCGCGCCGAACATCGCGAATCGTGTAACCCGCGAGCACGCCCATCAGAATCGCACTCGACGTCTTGCCTCGCCCCGGTCCGCCGATGAGCAAACACTTCGCCCGCACCGCGAACGTCAACAACGGCAACAGCACGAAGCTGCAATAGCTCTGCCCTGACGGCAGCGTCACCGAGCTTTTGGCATCGCCGAAGACGAAGCTCTGCGGCGCCCCATCGTGATACTCGATGTCGTAGAACGGACTGACGATCGCGTGATTGACGATCCAGAAATAGGCCTGGCGAAGCTTCTCATCGAGCGGCAACCCGGCCGCCGCCGGACCGTCATCGACCTCGACTGGCCCGCGATAGAGATCGGCAACATCGAACTCGCGCGCCGCCGGCTGGGGCTGCGGATTCGTCGGCACCTCGGAAACGCGCTGGAACCACTTGCCGAGCATGCGGGGCCTGCCTGTTCGTGCGTGACATCGCGATCGGAAATGTGTCTTCTATCGCATTCTTATGCTCCGACGCGGATGTTGTCGAGAGGAAGCGCTGACGCGGGACGGCTGCTGTCTCGTGGCCCCATGCGATAGGGGAAATGTCCATAGTACTTTGGGTCAATTTCGAATGGGGCATACGCAAGATCTGTTGCAAGAGCCTAACCAAGAAGACAACCACAAACCGCGTGGCATTGAATCGCACAGTCTCGAAAGCAAGTTCACCCTGATCAAAAAAGGAACGATAATCCAGTTCGTTGCGATTGGATTTGATGGACGCGGAGCCCGG
>DASRSQ010000408.1:0-1966 GCA_035656475.1 Gemmataceae bacterium
TCTCGACACCAAGACCATCGAGAATTCATTCCAGGTTTTGCTTCCCGTCGGCAAGGAAGCGGAAGTGCGCGAAGAATTGATCGGCGACAAACGCTATCGCGTGTACACGCTGCCCGATCGCAGCCAGGTCCGTAGCGAGCCGGTCAGCAAGTGGTCGCTGGGATGGGTTATTGCGCAGGCGGTGTTCTTCATCTGCCTGTGGGGAACACTGGTCGGCTCGATGCTGCCGCTCGTTTTCCGCCGGATGGGCGTGGACCCGGGCATCGCGTCGAGCCCGTTTGTGGCCACGTTTGTCGATGTGACCGGCATCGTCATTTACTTCACGATTGCCAGTATCTATTTGCTGTGACGTTTAGCCCGCTTCGTAGAAGCGGGCGGACAAGATGCTCGGGCTGCGACCGTAACACGCCCGCCCGCCTCTGCGAGGCGGGGCCAAACAATTCAATCAATTCATGTACGAGTTCTCACGCGATTCCGACTCCTCTTCTTCGTCCTCCTGCCCGGCCTGCATTAGCGCAAGCCGGCCCATCAACGCCACGCCGCCGGTGATCGCGGCCAGGCTGACGACGCCGGCCACGACCCATACGCCCAGCGCCACCGCGAACAACTGCTCGGACTTGTAAATCACCATAACGCTCGTCACCGTTCCCGCCGAGATCATCACCACCATCGGCACCAATAATGCAATTCGCCCTGCCACGCGCGAACGGTCATCGTCCACCGGCGTCGGCACGCCCTTCTCGATCGCCCGCAGACGCTCCTCGTGCCACCACTCCGCCTTGCGCAGGTTCGCTCGCAGTAGCTGAGGCAATGCAATCAACAATGTCGCAACCACGATGAGCAGGGAGGAGAGGATCAGCATCTCGCTACTATGTGCGTTGAGAAAATCTTCCCACATGGCAACCTCCGTAGAATTTTGGAAGGTAATATTCACTCTACCCTGACGGGGCGACCATGCAAAGGCAAAAACGTCTCTGCGTCTTTTGCGGCTCCCGCACCGGCGCGCCGCCGATCTATTCCGAGCAAACACGACTCCTGGGCGCGGCCCTGGCACGCCGTGGCGTCGGACTGGTCTTCGGCGCCGGCCACATCGGACTCATGGGCGTCCTCGCCGATGCCGTGCGCAAAGGCAGCGGCGAGACCATCGGCGTCATCCCGCAGTCCCTCGTCGATCGCGAACTCGCGCATCAACAGCTCACCAAGCTGCACATCGTTGAAAGCATGCACGATCGCAAAGCCCTCATGGCCGAGTTGTCGGACGCCTTCCTCGCGCTGCCGGGCGGCTACGGCACGCTCGACGAATTGTTCGAGATCCTCACCTGGGCCCAGCTTCGCTTCCACGCCAAGCCGATCGGCATGCTGAACGTCGCCGGCTTTTTCGACCCGCTGCTCACCTGGATGGATCGCGCCATCTCCGACGATTTCGTGAAGTCGAAGAGCCGCGAGCTGCTGATCGTGGACACGGATGTGGACCGGTTGCTGGATCAAATCCTTTAGCCACAGAGGACACAGAGAGTTGCACCGATGTGATTATTGAGAATACTCTATTCGCGCTTACTCGATATCGTAATTCGTAGTCACGGAATGCAGTGGATTCGCATACGACGATTGTAACCGAGCGGTTCCTTGGTTGCATCTCTCTGTGTCCTCTGTGGCTAACGCATTTTCCTACCACTCCAAGCAGGAAGTTCCATGAAAGTACGTCAAGCCGTCATCAGCAAACCGTTCGCCACCGAGGTCCGCGAGGTCGATTTGCCCGATCCAAGCGAGAATCAGATTCTCGTCGCCGCCGAGTACAGCGGCATCAGCCCGGGGACCGAACTTGCCGTCTACACCGGCACCCATCAGTGGTTGCTCGATCCGAACCTTCCCGACTGGAAGTTTCCGTTCCGCTCGGGCTATAGCGCCGCCGGCACCGTTGTTGCCGTCGGCTCGAAGATCACCGGCTGGAAACCGGGGGACCGCG
>DASRSQ010000409.1:0-2773 GCA_035656475.1 Gemmataceae bacterium
CGGAACGACATCGTAATGACCATAGACGAGCACGGTCGGCTGCTGGGGTTTCGCACGGAGGCACTCACCGTAGACAACCGGATGCCCAGCTGTTTCAAAGATCTGGACGTTTTGAGCACCGAGATCGCGTAAATGATCGGCCAGCCACTGGGCTGCCATACGAACATCCCCGGCATGGGCTGGATCGGTGCTGATGCTTGGAATGCGGAGTAACTGGAACAGCTCTTGTCGGAAACTCTCGGCATGATCGCGCGCATATGCGCGGGCGGCATCGCTTCGTTCGGTCACGGAAGCCTCCACTCAACGGAATGATCACAACAACGTGATAGCGGCCCGCTCCGTTGAGGCATGCCCATTTCTTCCTGATCGCCCACAATTGCTCTTCGGTAGAGAAACGCCGCGTTCAAGAAATGCAGGCAGGTGCCGTCGAACCAGTCTATTGTCAGGCGCTAAAAGAAAGGATCATCCGTAAGTTGTAGTGAAGGGTTGTAAATCACGTTGCTGAGCCGTGGGTTGCAGAGCGGCAGCTTTTGTGGGAACATGAGTTTGTGCCGCTGAAACACGACGTACGTCTCGCCCGAAATCGCCACGGAATCCGCGGCACAGCTGGACCGGATCATGGGTTCGAATGCGCGCGATATTCGGTCGTCAGCGGCAACTATCCGACATCGTGAATCACCCTCGGATACGTTTCGTGTGCGCACGATCCGTGGTGATTTCGCCGGATCGTCACCTTCGCTCCTGCAAACCAAGTTCGCTCTCCCACGGCAAGCCAGCGGTCGCCCACTGCTTGAACGTACGCGTTTGCTGGCGCAAATCAGTGAGGCTGGCCGCGCCCGGCTGATCCTGCTCTGTGCCCCCGCCGGCTACGGCAAGACCGAATTGGCGGCGCAAGTGGCGCGTGCGGAAGGCGGCGCCTGGCTCTCGCTCGATCAGCGTGATAACGATCCCGTGCGCTTCGTCGCGTATTTCATCGGCGCTCTCGCGAAGGTCGGAGTTGTACGCGGCGTTGCCAGTGGGCAGCGGCTTCGCACCGTTGACGGTGAAACGTTGTGGACCGGTTTGGAGGCAACGCTCAACGAGTTCTCCGCAGTAGAGGAAAAGGTTACCCTTGTTCTTGATGATTATCATCGGATCGAGAATCCTCAGGTTCATCAACTGCTGCGGTATATCGTCGAGTTCACGCCACCGACCTTGCGGCTGTTGCTCGCAAGCAGATCATCGCTTCCCATTCCGTTGGCGCGGCTGCGCGCAACCGATGAACTCCTGGAGCTTACCGCCGATGATCTCCGCTTCTCACGCGATGAAGTAACGAGCTATCTGGCCATGGACGACGAACGCGAATTGCCGCCACCCCTGGTCGTCGCTGCGCACGAACGCACGGAGGGGTGGATCATCGCGTTGCAGCTTCTGAAGAGCTTGCTGCACGGTCAATCGGATGCGCGGCGCGAGGTCATTCTTCAGGAGTTTGGCGGGACGAACCGCCACCTCGCCGAATTCACGAACGACGAAGTCCTCGCTCAGAGCGGCGAGTGGCGTGACTTTCTTCTCCACACGTCGATTCTCTCGCGCTTGACCGGCTCGCTGTGCGACGCCGTTACCGGTCGATCAAACGGGGCCGCGATGTTACGCGGACTGGAGCAGGCGGGCAGTCTCCTGTTCGCGGTCGACGACGAGCGCCGATGGTATCGCGTTCACAAATTGCTGGCGCAATTGCTCCGGAGCCAGCTGTCCGAAACGCTCGACCAAACGCAGATCGCCACTTTGCACCGGCGCGCCAGCGATTGGCTGAGTGGCCACGGCTTCCCGGATGAAGCGATCGAGCATGCGATGGCGGCATCTGACTGGGTCAGGGCAATTGATCTGCTGAGGCAACTCGGTTTCGAGGCGACGGCCTGTCGGGACGCGCAGAAGCTGCGTCGCTGGCTTGAAGCGTTGCCGCTCGACGTGCGCTCTGCCGATCCAACCATCGCCTATTGGTATGGCGCTGTTCAGCCGTCAACCAGTCAACCACACCCTGGGAGCGACTTTCTCGATCGGGCCGAGGCGCACTGGAACGAGGGCGGCTCCGGGAAGATGCTCGGGAGCGTCCGAATGCGCCGTTCCTGGAACGCGATTCATCAAGGACGGTATGAAGACGCGTTGAACCTCGCGCGGTCGTCGATCTCCCTCAACCTGAAGGCATCGGCGGAAGCGCAAGCGATGTCCTTGTACACGCGGGGCGTTGCTCAGGTGCGCCTTGGTCGGGTTCGCGACGCTCTCGCTTCTATGGAGGAGGCTGTCGCGATTCATTCGCTCCCGCTGATCACGTCGGTCGAAATCGGGCACGCGCGTGCGCTTAGCGGTGACCTGGACGGGGCCGAGCGGGACATCTTGCGCGGGCTGAGCACAGGAACTCCGGCCGATTCCGTTCCTCGCGGTCATATTTGGCTGGCTGAGATCTACCTGGCCCGCAACGAACTCGACCTGGCGGAGGATCAGCTCACACAAGCGACCAGGCTGGGTGAGAGCGGCGCGGCCAGCACTGATCTCCCCTCGCTGGAAATCGCTCAGGCGCAACTACTCTGGGCAAAAGGCGAACCGGCGGCGGCACTCGATCATTTGACGAACTCCGGTTCACTGGACTCCGGCGCCCAACGTGATGACGTCGCGCGTGCGATCGCATGTGCCCGCGCTGGCTATTGGCTGGAACTCGGATGGCTCGCCAATGTCGCGGCTTGGTGCAGTCAGGCCGGGCTTGAACCCGACGTGCGCCCCGACTACCGGCGGCAGG
>DASRSQ010000410.1:0-9160 GCA_035656475.1 Gemmataceae bacterium
GTTTGCGAACGGCAGGCGGACGTGGCACTGGCTTTGATTGCCCGCATAGTTGACCGCGACGACGCGCCGCTCGGCGCCGGCCTCCCAGGTGAAGACGATGAAACAATCATTCGTCCAGTTGCCCTCCCAGCCCGGCGCCACGTCGACAAGCTGCCATTGCCCAACGCGAAAGACCGGCTCGCGCAATATCGCCAGCAAGCGATCGTAGAACGCGCGCAGCTCTGCGTTGACCGGTTCGCTCGGAGCGCGCCCGAGATGCGGCGAGATGCGCTTGAGCCGGCCTTCGAACTGCCCCTGATGGAAGAAACGCAGGCCCGGTGCGAAAAACGTGATGGCCGCGGCCGCCTTGTGCATCGCCGGTGCAAATGTCGCCGCGGCGCGCGGCTCGTCGTGATTCTCGAGAAAGCGCGCGAGCTTGTCCTGGTAATCGAGTCCGGCACGCAGATGATCGCGCACCGGCCGGGCGTGCTGCTCGCGCAGGCGGTCGTAGAGGCGCTTGTCGTAGGCGTAATCGAAACCTTGCTGCTGCATCGTCCATTCGAGGTCCCAGTAGACCTCCGCCATGAAGGTGAAGCCCGACACGCGCTGGCGGACGCGCTGCGTCGCCGTCGGCCAGAAGAGCGGCGCCCGCTGGCCCCAGGTGCGCTCGAACACCTCGGGCAGTACCAGCATCGCCATGTCGCAACGCACGCCGTCGCACTGTCCGGCTATCTTGACGAGTTCGCCGATCATCGCTTCCTGCGTCGCGGGATTGGCGTAGTTGAGCTGCAACGTGTCGGGCCAGCCGGGGAAGTACGGATCGCGACCATGAGCGAGCAAGACATCGCCTGCCTTGCGTTTGACCCACAAATAGTTCTGCGGCGCCCGGGCGAGGTCGAGCTCGGTCCCCTTGACGAAGTGCTCGGGATGCGTCTCGACCCATGGATGCCCGAGCCCCATGTGATTGGGTACGAAATCGAGCATGAGCTTGAGGCCGCGCTTCTTCAACCGGTCGCGCACGCGCGCCAGGGCCGCAGCGCCGCCGAGGTCGGTGTGGACGGTGTAACCGGTGATGGCGAAACCGGAGCCGGGGATGTCGTCATCGGTGAGATCGGGAAGCGTTTCCTGGAATTCGCGGCGCCAGTCGGGATTGCTGCGCGACACCGCGCGTGCCTCCGGCCCGGTCTGCCAGACGCTGAGCAGCCAGATCCAGTCGAAGCCTTTGGCCGCGAGCGCGTCGAGCTCCGCGTCGGCGATGTCGTCGAGCGTGGCCCGGCGGCCGAGCGTACGCGACATTTCGGTCAACCAGACACGCGTGTTGATCTGGTACAGGGACGGATAACGTGGCGATTTCATGTCCGGTGCCTTCGAAGCGTTGGGCCGCAAGGACGCTGACTGGTCGGGCGTTCTAGCGGAGATGGTGAATATTGTGGCATGAAAAAGGTCTTTGGCAAAGCACTTTTTATCACGCGAGGCGCCCGCAACAGCCGAATAAGCGATACAGCCGCCCTGGATTCACATCTACCGGACATGGTGTTCCGATTACCGCGCGCGTCTTCGCTCATGAAATCGCGGGTTACTGATCTGTGCTTCTTGACATTGGCGCTGCTGACGTCGGCGGGCTGCCAGCACTTGGGGCCGCGCACCATCGTGGCCGACCGGATTCCGTACAACCAGGCCATCGCCACACCCTGGAAAGAGCAGACGCTGCTGAACGTCGTCAAGCTTCGCTACATGGACACGCCGTTCTTCATTGACGTGCCCCAGATTACCAGTGGGTACCAGATCGTCGGCACGGCATCCGCCAACGGCGGCATCTTTCCGCCTGCCTCCAACCTTGCCTCCTTTGCCCAGGAACTCGGCCTGACCGCAAACCTTCAAGGCGGGTATCAGGACCGCCCCACCATTTCCTATCAACCGCAAACAGGCTCGCAGTTCATCCGCAACCTGACCCAGCCGATCAACCCCGGCTCGGTCCTCTTCCTCCTCCAGTCCGGCTACCCCGCCGATGTCGTGTTCGACCTTACCGTCGATTCGATCAACGGCGTCCGCAATCGCTCGGTCTCCGGCGGCCAACTGCGGCCCGCCGATCCGGATTACCACACCGTTGTCCAGGCCCTGCGCAAGGCACAGATTTCCGGACACGTCGGCATTCGCGTCGAGCAGGACAAGGACAAAAAGGACTCCGTTGCCTTCTTCTTTCAGGACAAAGGCATCAGCCCGGAGATGGCCAAGGAGCTTGCCGAGGTGCGAAAGATCCTTGGCCTGGATCCCGAGCGCCGCGACTTCCGCGTTGTGTTCGGCGGCACGGCCAGAAACCCCGACGAGATCGCCATCCTGTCACGATCCGTGCTGCGCATCTTGTCCGAGCTCTCCACGTTCGTCGACGTTCCGGAGGAGCATCTGGCCAGCGGCGTTGCGCCTGCCATTGGCGCGGCCGTTGACGACGCCACACCTCAGTTTCACGTGATGAGCTCCGCGCAAAGACCCTGCGACGCATTCGCGGCGGTCTGCTATGAAGGCCGTTGGTTCTGGATCGAGAAGAGCGATTTTCATTCCAAGCGAACCATGAGCTATCTGCTGGTTCTGCTCGCCCTGGCCGACACCGGCGCGAAGGAACACTTGCCGGTGATTACCATCCAGGCCAACTAACACCTACGACTTGTCTTCCTTGGGCGGAGCATCTGAGAAATCGAAATTCGGATCGATCGGCCGGCCGGTATCATTGCGACGCTGCGACTCCTCGCGTTCCCTTTCCATTTCGAGTTGCCGCGCGCGGATCAGTCGCCAGCGGATCATGTTGTACATCGACAACGCAAAGCAGAAACCGGCCATTGCCACATGGTTCGCCATCAACTCCCGTTCCTTGAGGTCGGGATAGATCTCCGGCAAAATCAGCAATGCCAGGCCGATGAATAGCCAGAAGAACGCCAGGAATCGATACACGCCGATGGTCCTTTGCAAGAATGCTGCTTGCGTTCAGTGTATCAAACCTTTGGATTTTCACGCCTCAAATCATAAAACGCCCTCATCAACGAACCCTGCAGGACCCACCCCATGAAAGCCATTTCTCCCGCTGACCTTGAACTCTTGAGAAAATACGACACGCCAACGGTGTGCAATGTCGTCGAGCTGTTCGATCACTGCCCGCGCACCGGGTTCTACATGGACGCGCGAATTCGCTGTTGCTATCCGAAGTTGCCGCCGATGGTCGGCTATGCGGCGACGGCGACCTTCCGCTCCGCGTTTCCGCCAACCTCGGGCAATGTGTATTCCGGGCTCGATCAGCAGGTGGCCGCATTCGCCGAATTGCCCGGACCGCCGGTCGTCGTCTTCCAGGATCTTGACACGCCAGTGATGGCAGCGACGTTCGGCGAGGTGATGTGCACAACCTACAAGGCGTTCGGCGCGGTCGGCTTGATCACCAGCGGCGCCGCCCGCGATCTCGACCAGGTCGAGGCGTTGAACTTCCCCTGCTTCGCCGACGGCGTCATCTGCGCTCACGGCAATTGCCACATCCTGCACATCAACGTCCCGGTCCACGTCGGCAGCATGCACGTCACGCCGGGCCTGCTCCTGCACGGCGACCGCAACGGCGTCACGACGATCGCCAACGACATCGCGTCGGAGGTGGCTCACGCCTGTGCCGACCTGGTGGCAGCGGAGCAGGTTGTGCTGGACTACTTGAAGTCGGGCAATATCAACCCGAAAGGTTATGCCGAGGCCCGCAAGGAATGCAAGAACCGGATCGACGCGCTGGCGAAACGCCTGAAGGGCAAATGAATCTGGAATCCCAGGGGCGAGGTACTTCGATCCCCTGGGATCTTCTGCTCACTTTTCCTTCCACTTCGTTTCTTCAATCTCATCCTTGAGCTGCTCGATTCCTTTCTGATTGCGGTCCTTGGTGCCGCCGCCTGCACTGGAAAACTTTGGAGAGCTGCGCTCATTGCGATTTTTCCGCACGAATCAGCGCATGCTCGAGAGGATCAAGGACGAATTGCACGAGATCTCCGACGAAGACCTCACCTATCTCGCGCGTTTGCCCAAACTGGAGTCGCTGATTCTGGCCAGCGATAAGGTGACCGCGACATCGCTGCCAACGCTGGCAAAGATGAAGTCGCTGCGCCGGCTTATGGTCACCGAAAAGGTCGGTATCACGCCGGCCCAATGGACCGAACTTGGTACGAATTCGCTGCCGCAACGCACGATCGCCCGGTATCGCCCGCCTTACACGGTTTTCTATGAGCCGAAAAAAGGGTAGAGCAAGAATTTCTGGCGGCCACGGGAACACTCATTCCGATTCGACCTGTCACTGACACAGATCATTAGCCACAGAGGACACAGAGGGCACAGAGATATTGAGATGACGGCCACCGCGAAGAATATGGCGCAAGAGCAGAGTGTTGGAACGAATCACCTATTAGTAGAGCAAGTTCCTACGCCTCTCTGTGCCCTCTGTGTCCTCTGTGGCTAATGATTTGTGTCAGCGACAGGTCGAGTCGGAGTGAGTGTCTGAGTGGCTGCCAGAAGTTTTTGCCACACTCCGAAAAAATGACCGCCGGAATTTTGTTTCCTTGCGGGGCCGTTGCGGGTAGTATGGTCGAATATTGGGGCATGAGTTGGGAGGATAAGGAATCGCGAAATGTCGCAATGCAAGCTCGGCCTTTCCCTCGCGCTGGCGCTCGTCGCGCTCGTCCCCTTTCACCTCCGCGCTGACGGCCCCTCCATCGCACAGCAGCGCATCAAGCTCACCAAGGATTACAACGACGGCAACTGGGCGATCGCCTACAACGGCCTGCGCAAGCTGGCGCTCGATCCGAACAACGAGCCGCTACTGATCAGCAGAGATTTCGAGCTTGCCGTCGCCGCGCTGGATCGGCTTGGCCGAAACGAAGAGATCGATGACTTCCGTGAGACCGTCGTCAAGGTTCACGCCAAGAACTGGCGCCTGCTCGCGTCGGCGGCGAAATCCCTCGCGGATGGCAGCCATGGGGGCATCATCGTTGCCGGCTCGTTCAAACGCGGCCACGGCTTCGTCAGCAGCACGGCACGCGATCGGGTGCGCGCCCTGCAACTCCTCCACCAGGCGATCGCCCTCAGCGCCGACGACAAGGACCGACTCACCCGTGCCGAGCTCCATCTGCAATGCGCCGGCCAACTCCTCTACGGCGCCTGGTTCAGCGACGCCTGGCACCTGCAATACCTCACCGACCTGACCAAGTTCCCCGACTACGAGCAGTCGAATGGCTGGCAACGCGCGGGAACCAATCACCGCGGCGCTCCGGTCGACGAAGCCGGCAATCCGGTCCTGCACTACGTCCCGAAAACCTACGCCGATGCCAAGACCGATGGCGAGCGCTGGCGCTGGATGCTCGCTCGCGCCATTGAGCTGGATCCTTCGCGCGCCAGCCAGGTCGATCTCTTCTTCGCCGACTTCATGCAAGGCCAGCTCGGCGTGCAAACACTGACTGACCATGGTTGGTCTTTCGCCCAGGTGCTGGACCGTCCGCTCGACAAGAGCAGCGTGTCGGCGCTGCACACGCTCAAGGACGACGAGACCATCGCGAACCTCGCCACCGGCGTCAAGCGTTTCCGCATCCCCGCTGAATTCAACTGGCTGAAGATCTATCAGCGCGTCGCCGACCGTGCCCGCGCCCGCGATGTGTGGGCAGAGCGAGCCCTGGATTCCATCGCCCAGGAATTCGAGGATCGCCGCCAATACCCGCGCGCGGCTGAGGTCTGGAAAGTCGTGATCAAGGAATACGGCGCCGGCCACGATGCCTGGCGCAAGCACCGCATGGAGCAGATCGTCGGCAACTGGGGCCAATTCGAGACGACCACGGCGCAGACCGCCGGACAACCGGCCAGCCTCGATTTCCGCTTTCGCAACGGCAAGAAGCTCGCTCTGGAAGCCCACGCCATCGATGTCCCCAAGTTTCTCGCCGACGTGAAGGCATATATCGCGTCGAAGCCCGCCAATGGCGTCGACGACAATCGCGTCGATACATCCGGTCTCGGCCGTCGCCTCACCGACATCAAGGGGGAAGAGAAGAAATACAGCCTCGGCAAGGTCGCGGAGTGGAGCATCGACCTGAAGCCTCGGCCGAATCATTTCGACGAGCAGGTCTCCATCAAGACGCCGCTTACGAAACCTGGTGCCTATCTCGTCAAGGCCCGCGTCGCCGACGGCAATCTGAGCCAGATCCTTGCCTGGATCAGCGACACGATCATCGTCAAGACGGAGATGAAGGGCGAGACGCTTTACTACGTCGCCGACGCCGTCACCGGCGCGCCGATCGCCGATGCCACGGTCGATTTCTTCGGCTGGTATCAGGAACAGGTTCCGAATTCGCGAATATACAAGGTATTCACGACTAGCTTCAAAAAGAAGACCAACAAGGACGGCCTGGTCGCCGTCTTGGACAGCCCGCATTCCAACTGGCTGGTCACCGCCGTCAAGGCAAAGGACGGCCCCGGCGGCGCCGACCGCTTCGCGTTCCTGGGCCCAACCCGATTCTGGAACGCCGCACCGTACGATACCAAGTACGAGGAAACCAGGACTCTTGTCATCACCGATCGTCCTGTCTATCGGCCCGAGCACAAGGTTCATTTCAAGGTCTGGGTGCAGCAGCCACGCTATGAGAAGCCGAATGCATCGGAATACGCTGGCAGCAAGTTCAATGTGATCATCAGCGATCCGCTCGGCAACAAGGTCAGCCAGCAACCACTCAAGGCCGACAAGTTCGGTGGAATCGCCGGCGAATATCGTCTGCCCAAGGACGCACCACTCGGCGCGTACGATGTGGTGGTTCGCGACGAGGCCAACGATGGATCCTTCGGCGGGAGCACCTTCCGCGTCGAAGAATACAAGAAGCCCGAGTTCGAGGTGAAGGTCAACGCGCCGACCGATCCGGTCAAGCTCGGCGACAAGTTCACGGCCAGCGTCGAGGCGAAGTATCTCTTCGGCGCTCCCGTCGTTGGCGCGGTCGTCAAGTACAAGGTGCTGCGCACGCCGTACACGGCCCAGTGGTTCCCGGCCGGCCCGTGGGACTGGCTCTACGGCCGAGGCTATGGCTGGCTTTCCTCCGGCTTCACCTGGTATCCCGGGTTCGACCCGTGGGCCTGGAATCTTGCCGGCCTGGATGCGTGGGGCGGGGTACAGCAACAACCCGAGATCGTGAGCGAAAACGAGGTCCGCATCGGGCCGGGCGGCAAGCTCGACATCGTCATCGATACCAGTGCCGCCAAGTCGCTGCATCCGAACCAGGATCATCAGTACTCGATCATGGCCGAAGTCACCGACGCGTCGCGCCGCACCATCGTCGGTACCGGCGGCGTCGCGGTCGCGCGCCAGCCGTTCCAGGTTCACGTCTGGCTCGATCGCGGCCACTATCGCGTCGGCGACACCATCGAGGCGAGCTGCGTGGCCCACACGCTCGATTCGCAACCCATCATCAGCGAGCCGCACGATCGCGGTGGCCGGGCCAGGCGTCTGGAGGCCGCCGCCATCTTCATCGATCCGGCCGACGCCGTGCTGGCCCCCGTCAAGGGCAACGGCACGATGACGCTCTATCGCATCAGCTACAACGCCAAGAATGAACCGGTCGAGACCCAGGTCGAAAAATGGGACATCGCCACCAACGCCGACGGCGAGGCAGGCCAGCGATTCAAGGTGCAGAAGCCCGGCCAGTATCGCCTGTCGTGCAAGGTCGACGATGCGAAGAAGAACACGATCGAGGGGAGCTATTTCTTCCTCGTCGCCGGCGAGGGATTCGACGGCAAGGGTCTGCGCTTCAACGACATCGAAATCGTCCCGGACAAACGAACCTACGCGCCGGGGGACAAGGTCAAGCTCAACATCAACGTCAACAAGAGCGGCGCCACCGTACTGCTGTTCGTGCGGCCGCGCAATGGCTACTATCCGACGCCGAAGATGCTGCACCTGAAGGGGAAGAGCATCGTCGAGGAGATCGAGGTCGTTGACGCGGACATGCCGAATTTTTTCGTCGAGGCGTTCACGATCGCTGACGGCCGCGTGCATAGCGCCGTGCGCGAGATCATCGTGCCGCCGGCGCAGCGCGTGGTCAACGTCGAGGTGTTGCCGGCGCAGAAGGAGTATCGGCCGGGGCAGAAAGCTGTCGTCAAGGTGAAGCTGTCGCAACTCGACGGCAAGCCGTTCCAGGGGGCCGCGGTCGTCAGCGTGTACGACAAGAGCGTCGAGTACATCTCCGGCGGCACCAATGTGCCGGAGATCAAGGCGTTTTTCTGGCAATGGGTGCGCAGCCACCATACCGCGCTGTATTCCAGTGTTATCGACTACTCGGGCAACCTGGTTGCCGACCGCGTCATGGAAGACATCGGCATGTTCGGCAGCGAACGCATCCTGCCGCGGGGACGCTGGTATGAAGGGCCGCGAGAGGTGCAGGAAGAGGTCCAGATGCTGCTGTCGCCGCTCAGCTCCAACCGAGGAATGGGAATGGTCGGCATGGCTGGCATGATGATGGGGGGCATGCCCGGCATGATGATGGGCGGCATGGGCGGCATGGCGGCATTCCCCGTGCCCGCCGGAATGATCGGCGCCGGACCGCCGCCCGATCCGAACATGAACGCTGATCCGATGTCCAATCCCTGGCCGGCGCCGCCTCTGCGCAAGAACTTCGCCGACACCGCGTACTGGAACGCCAATCTCGTCCCCAACAAGGACGGCATCGCCGAGCTCAGCTTCACCGCTCCCGATCAGCTCACGACCTGGAAAATCCACGCCTGGGCAATGGGCCTGGGCACGCGCGTCGGTGAAGGGGCAGCGGAGGTCGTCACGAAGAAGGACCTGATCGTGCGCCTGCAGGCGCCGCGCTTCTTCGTGCAGAAGGACGAGGTCGTCCTGTCTGCGAACGTGCACAACTACCTCCAAGCCGACAAGAAGATTCGCGTCAGCCTCGAACTGGATGGCGGCACGCTGTCGGCCATCGATCCACTGACGCGCATGATCGAGATCGTCGCCGGCGGCGAACAGCGCGTTGACTGGCGCGTCAAGGCCGTGCGCGAGGGGGACGCGATCATCCGCATGAAAGCCGTCTGCGACGTGGACGCGGATGCCATGGAGATGCGTTTCCCCGTCTTCGTGCACGGCATGCTCAAGACCGATTCGTACACCGGCGTCATCCGCCCGGGCAAGAACTCG
>DASRSQ010000411.1:0-20316 GCA_035656475.1 Gemmataceae bacterium
AGCGTGAAGGCGGTCGCGGCCACTGGGGTCGTTGCTACTCGGTGGTGCTCGCCGGCGCCGGCATCAACGCCGGCATGGTCCACGGCCGTTCCGACCGCCGTGCCGCGTTTCCGGTGGACGGCGCCGTCAGTCCGCAGGATCTCGTCACCACGATCTATCACTGCCTTGGCATTCCGACCAATACGGAGCTCGCCGACGCGTTCGGCCGACCGTTGCGGCTGTGCCAGGGACAGGTGATTCAGAGCGTGCTCGCATGATGTTGGTTTCGCCTGCACGGATCGGTGTGCAGGCGAGGCCGCCTGCACCACGAGCCATTGCAACAAACGATATTCCTGGATTCTCCTTGCAATTCCCTTTGCCAGACATTAAAATCCTCTCACATTTATCCGCCCGCTCGGCCTTCGCACATTTCTTGGGAGCGAAGCATGGACCGATTCGGCCGTCGCGCGTTCACGTTGATCGAGTTGCTGGTGGTGATCGCGATCATTGCCATCCTCATTGCCCTGCTGGTCCCCGCAGTGCAGAAAGTGCGGGCGGCGGCGGCGCGGACGCAGTGCGTCAACAATCTCAAGCAGATCGGGCTCGCTTGCCATGGCAGCAATGACGCGGTCAAGCGCATGCCGCGCTTTCACGAGAAAGGATATCCGACCATCGGCGCCTTCACGGCAGCTGCTCCGGCGCAAAACTTCGATGGGACCGTTCACTTCTATCTGTTGCCGTTCCTCGAACAGGGAGCGCTGATGCGGAAATGGAACGGCAAGAGCGGAAGCAACCAGTGGAATGGCGCGAACCAGATTCCGACGCCGAGAATTTACGTCTGTCCCGCCGACCCGAGCATGCCGCCCGACACGACGACGAATAGCGATCCGACCGGCCTGGCGGCGGGGCCCGGCTTTGCCGTCACCAGCTACAGCTTCAACGGCCAAGTCTTCGGCGACGATTGTCCGCCGCCATCGCTCGCCGCCACCTTTTTCGACGGCACGTCCAACACGATGCTCGCCTGCGAACGCCTGTCGATCTGCGGCAAGAATGGCGATGTCCGCACCTGGGGCAACGGGGCAGGCGTCAGCGGCAATGCGGAGGTCGCCTATTACGCCGCGAGCAATCCCGGCCCGAGCGTCGCGTGGGTCAACGCTCATGTGAAGACAATCTTCCAGGTCCAGGCAACGCCGCTAACGTGCGTTGATTCGACCGCGTCGAGTTCGACGCCGCACGAGGTGATGTGCACCCTGCTCGGCGACGGCAGCGTTCGCACCCTCTCGGGCAGCATTTCGCTGGCCAACTGGCGCGCTTTGATCACGCCCGCGGGGGGCGATGCTGTCAGCCTTGACTGAGAATGCCCTGCGTCCTTTGGAACGCGGTACGCGGTTAGCGCGACACCACGGGAAGGAACGGGACAGAATAAAAGCCGTGGGAGTGGTCCCAATGGAGGTGGCGCTCCCGCAGGCGGGATTGGATTCGCGCAAGCGCGATGGCCCTGACGCCCCGAGGCAATGACCTCGATCTCGGTTTTTGGGCTGAGGATCCTACCCCCGACGGCAGTTTCACTCTACCATGATGGGCGCCACGCAAGAAGCTACGCAGCAATGCGGTGGCGTTCGACGCCCGCGCCTGGTTGTTCCGCATGGCAGGCGTGGACCTGACGGCAATCGAAGGGATTTCGGAGTTGACGGCGCTAACGATCCTGAGCGAGATCGGCACGGACGTGAGTCGCTTCCCGCATGAAAAATTATGTAAGTTGGCTGGGGCTATGTCCGAATCATAATCGAGCAGCGCCGGCCTTGCGTCTGGCGGGCCAATCGTGTCATCTGCCAAGACGGCGTTGGGAGCGTTCTACCGACGTGTGCAAGCACGCCGCGACGGCGCGAAGGCGGTGGTAGCGGCGGCGCGGAAGATTGCGGACCGGGTGTATCGACTCTTGAAACATGGAGTGGCCTATGTTCGTCAAGGCCAAGAAGCGTACGAAGAATCCTATCGCCTGCGTACGGTGAAGAATCTGGCGCGAAAGGCCGCCAGCTTGAGCTACGCTCTGGCCCCCTTGCAATAAGCCGAGGCGTCGCCGAGTTGTTCCTTGAGAGTGCGCTCAGATTACGCGTATGATCGCGCCAGTTCGACGAGGGTGCGCACGAAGCAGCCGGTGCCGCCGGCGTCGCGCGTGGCGTCGTCGTGGTCGGCCCAGGCGGGGCCGGCGATGTCGAGATGGGCCCATGGCGTTGTGCCGACGAATTCCTCGAGCAGCTTGGCCGCGGTGATCGCGCCGCCATAGCGCGAGCCGCCGGTGTTGCGCATGTCGGCGACCTTGCTCTTGATCATGTCGCCGAAGTGCGGCATCATCGGCAACGGCCACGCCTTTTCGCCCGCCGCCTTCGCCGCGGCCAGCACCTTGCCGCTCCAGGCTTCGTCATTGCTCATCAGGCCCGCCACCTCGCTGCCCAGCGCGACCATGCACGCACCGGTCAGCGTTGCCAGATCGACGATGTGCGCCGACTTCATGTCGACGGCATATGCCAGCGCGTCGGCGAGAATAAGCCGGCCCTCGGCGTCGGTGTTCTGCACCTCGATGGTCTTGCCGTTGCGCGCCTTGAGCACGTCGCCAAGCTTCATCGCCTTGCCCGACGGCATGTTCTCGACGAGAGCCATGATGCCAAGCACGTTGACAGAAAGCTGCAACTCGGCAATCGCTTGCATGGCGCCCAGGACGGCAGCGGCGCCGGCCATGTCGCACTTCATGTCGAGCATGCCCTCGTTCGTTTTCAGTGACAGGCCGCCAGAATCGAACGTCACGCCCTTGCCAACAAGGGCAAGCGTCGGCTTGTCGCCGCCCAGGCGATGTCGCAAGGCGACCAGACGCGGCGGCCGATCGGAGCCCCGCGCTACCGCGAGCAGCGAATTCATGCGCTCGACCACGAGCTGCTGCTCGTCGAAGATCTGAATGTCGAGCCCGCTCTTGATCGCGCATTCGCGGGCGCGCTCGGCAAACGTCTCGGGATAAAGATCGCACGGCGGCGTGTTGACGAGTTCGCGGGCCAGGTTCGTCGCCCGCCCCTCGACATCGGCCCGGCGCAACTCGTCGGCGTCGATCCCGTCGGCGATGAAACAAACCTCGTCCGGAGGCGTGCGTTCATTCTTGTTCTTGCGAATGCCGGCGCTGCTGGAACCCTGGAAAAGGCCGGCTGCGCATGCACGCAGCGCCATGGGCTCGTCCGGCAGCGCGACGGCGATGCGCGGCCACGATTTCGCCGACAGCATCCGCGCCGCCGCGGCGCTCGCCGCCAGCAGCGACGCGTAATCCGCCTTGTCGCGCTGCCCCAGGCCGACGACGAGCAGCCGTTTCGCCGCGATGCCGGCGGGTTGATAGATCGGCGTCAATTCGCGCGCCTTGCCGGCGATGTCGCCTTGTTCGCGCAGCCGGCCGATGATGCCGCCGAGGCTCGCATCGAGTTCCGCGACGTTGCCGGCGAGCGCGTCCTTTTCCCAGACGGTGATGATGAGCCAGTCGGCGCCGATGGTGGAAAGGGGAGCGAATTGATGGGTGAGCTTCATTGCGTGTCCCAAATGCAGTCGATTGATTTACGACATGTTATGGGACGGCGAAAGGGCGACAACCAATGTAAGTACTTCAACGAAAGAACTTCTGCGCGGCATGGCTCGCCACGAGCAACCCAAGCATCGCCGCCATGGCGACCATCGTCATCATCAGCGACCTGCCAGGATCGTGAGTCTCTCCATGCTTGACCGGCTGCATCGTAGTCAGTCACTTCAGCTCTTCTTCCAGATACTGCACCAGCTTCGGATCCTCGCGCCGTACGCGCTCGACCAGGCTGCGCGCCTCGGGCATCGGGCATGCAAGTGCGTAACGCACTATGCTGCTCCTGACGATCGGCGACTTGTGGCTCGACTTGTCATAGCAGGCGACGATCAGTTTGGTGTGCTCCCAGCGCTTCCATTGACGCAAATCCTGAATCGCAATGTCGGCGACATCCGTGTGCCTGATCGCGGTTTCCAGGCCGCGCATCACCTGGGCACCGCTTTCCTCGGGATTCGCGTTGTAGAAAAAGCGCATCGTCCGCAGGGCGGCGTAACGCAGGAGGAACGAATTCTTGTCGCTCTTGAGCAGGTCCTGGGAGAATGCCCAGCCCTCGGTCGGCTTCTTCGTGATGTAGCCTGCGAGGATTCCTTCGTAGGCCTTGTAATGCTTCGGCGTCGCACTCTTGAGGAGAAGGCGGAGGTAATCGGCATCTTCGTCGGTGCCGCATGAGCCGAGCATGTAGGCGTACATGCTGAGCTTTTCGGGTTCGAGATCAGGCGTCTTCAGCAGCTTGCGGACCTTTGCAGGAGCGAGCGATTTGGCGGCCTTGACCACGAGCTTGTCGTTCGCCTGGGCGAATGCAAGAAACGCCTCCTCGGCAATATTCGCGTCGGCATCGTCGAGATGCTCGGCCGCGAACATGAGTCCGTCGAGCGGATCCTTCTTGCGTTCCGCCAGCAGCTTGCCGACGAAGTCGAGCACCGCCGGCGAAGAGAGCTGTCGCCCGGTGTAGGGTTCGAGCGTCTTCGCGGGCAGCCGATAGAACATCGCGAAGTGCGGCGTCTCTTTCGGATCAAGGATCGGCAGGTAGCGCGACAGCACGACCATCTTCTGCTTGGGAAACGCGGGATCGTCTTTGACGATCTTGTCGAAATGGAATTCGGTGGTGCCCTTGCTGGTTTGCAGATCGAGCTTGGGATTGGCGATGTGCCCGTAGACGACGACCTGTGCCTGCTCGAATTCCTGAGCGAGCGAGACGCGCCTAGCCATGCCGCCGCAGATCTCGCAAGCGAGGATAGGGGCGGGAGTCAAGAGTGCCAGCAAGATCGCAAGTTTTCGCATCGTCAATCTCCTGAACAATCCCAACCACCGGGAAGGCTCTGACTGTCTCAGGACTCTAAAGGGAAGCGAGGCAGACTGTCAAGGCAGTATTCCTGCGTAAGTCAGGCTTTCCAGCCTGACGAACCCGCAACTGGTAAGATTGTCAGGCTGGAAAGCCTGACCTACGCAAGAATTCGAAGGCCTTCCGTGCCGTGTTGACTGCGTCATGGCTATGGCGACTTAGCTCGACATGCACGCCGCCATCGTAGCCGATCGACGTGAGCGCTCGCAGGATCGGCGGAAACTCCATGTCCCCTTCGCCGAACATCAGATGATCGTGGACGCCGCGGCGCATGTCCTCGATGTGCACGTTCCACAGCCAATCTTTCCAACGTTCGATGTGCAACGCGATGGGCGTCTCGTCCATGCAGTGCAAATGTCCCACGTCGAGTGTCAGGCCGAAATGTGGATGATCGACGCGCCGGTGCAACTCCGCGAATTTTGGCATCGTGTCGATGAACATGCCCGGTTCCGGCTCGAACGCGATGCGGACGCCGGCGGTCGCGGCTCGATCCGCGAGCCAGCGGCAGGCGTCCAGCAGCCGTCGCCAGCAAGCATCCTCTGAAGCTTCCGGATCCGCCATTCCAGACCAAAGGCTCACCGCACGCGCGCCAATCAACTGGCAAACATCGATGGAGCGCCACAGGAAATCCCAGCGTAACTCCCGATGGTGCTTTTCTCCCGCGAGCAAAGTCGGCCAGTGCTTCTTGTAAGGATTGAGGAGGAAACGTGCGCCTGTTTCGACGACAGCGGCCAGGTTGGCACGCTCGAGAACACCACGAACGTCCGCACAATCACGAGCAATCGTTGGCGTGTATGGATTGAGCGCGTGATGATCGAGCGTGATGGCGACGCTCTGAAAACCGAGATGTGCGAGAACATCCAGGGCGTCTTCGAGACGGTGATGCGCGAAGCCGTTGGTGTTGTAGCCGAGCAGCATCAAGGCACCGCTTCGATGTACGCGACTTCGGGGACGTGTTTGCGGAGTTCTTCTTCGATGCCATTGACGACGAGCATGATCGAGCTCGGGCAATTGCCGCACACGCCGCCGAGGCGAATGCGGGCGACGCCATCGGCGACATCGAGCACTTCGAGCTGCGTGCCATCCATCTCCAGCGCGGGGCCGACGTGTTTGGCGAGCGCGTCAGCGACGCGCGTTTTCAGCGTATCCGTCATAGCGATTCTCCTCCACGCATTGTACCGCATCTGTCCGAGCCGCGCACGTCAGTAAGCGGTCCGCATCCATTGGAATCGCTCGCCGCATGAGATACGGCCCGCTTCCTCACGGGCGCGGCTCGGACCTGATTCCGGTCGCCGGCGCCAGACTCCACATCTCGCCCACCGGAGGCTGGACACGCGCCTCCGCTTGCAGCTTCAACAACCCCGCCAGCACCTGGGCCCGCGCGAATCGCATGATCGGTTCCGGCGTGCCGCGGTACAACCGCTGCGTCAAATCGTCGATGGTCGTCGGGCCTTCCGTCAACGCTTCGAGTAGCTGGCGTTCGCGCTTGGCGCGATGTTCGAGGGCGGCGTCGATCGCCTGCATTGGCTGGGCGCTGACGTTGCCGTGCGCGGGCAAAAGCATGCGCGCGGGCAATTGCCGCAATCGCTGCAGCGATTGCAGGTAGATCGGCAGATCGCCGTCGGGGGGCGTGATGACGATCGATGTCACGGTCGAGAGCATGTCGCCGACGTAGAGCAGACCGAAGGCCCGATCGAAGAAAGTCAGATGCCCCGACGCGTGTCCCGGCGTGTGCAGGGCCGTGATGTGCCACGGCACTCCAGTGCCGGGATGCGGGCCGAGAGGCAAATCGTCGCCGTCGTGCAGGTGACGCGAAATCCTGATGCGGCCGTCAAGCTTGCGCGCAGTGAGGTCGTGCCCCCAGATCGGCACGCCGTAGCGCACGGCACATGCGTTCGCAGCGCCGATGTGATCCGGATGATGATGCGACAGCACGATCGCGGTGAGCGGGCGGCCCGCTTGCGTTTCCTGGTCGAGCAGTTCGAAAAGATGGCGTTGTTCCGCCGGATCGTCAGCGCCGGGATCGAGGAGATAGCGCGGGCCGTTGCCAATGAGATAAGCGTTGGTGTGCGTGCTCGGCGGCAGGGCGACCGTCTTGAGCGGAATCATTTGCACGCTGGGCGCGAAGAAGATCGGATGCATCGCCCCGCTCGCAAGGCGAGTAAGCATCGGCGCGAGCAGCGTCGGCGCCTCGTCGATGGCGCGATCGCCGAGCAGTTCGAGCGACATCACGCTGGGAGGCGTAAGCATCAGCTCCCCGCGCCGCCAGCGTGACAGCAGTTCGCCGACATCGATCCATTCGCCGTGTTCGAGCTCGCCCGGCCAAATGGATGGCTGTTGATTCGGCGGGACATGCGCGACGAAGAATGTCGTCGCGTAGCGTACCGGCGCGAAGTCCGGCGTGGTGATGGCACCGATGCGGGCGAAGTCCTCGGCGCGAATGGTGAGGCCGCGCTCCGACAGGATGCGGCCAAACGGTATTGTCTCGGCCAGCAAGGCGCGGCGGCATTCGTCAAGGGCAGGGCAGGGGGATGGGAATGTGCCGTCGGAGTGGCGTGCGATAAGGATGCCGGTCTCTTCGAACAGTTCGCGACAGGCGGTGGTGCGGGCAGAGTGCTCGGCGTCGTCGCACTCCAGGTCGAGCGCGCCTACCTTGCCGCCGGGGAAAGCCCAGAAGCCGCCGAAGAACCTGAGATGTCGGCCGCGTAGGATGGCGTAGATTTCGCGCGATCCGGGACCGCGCGACAACAATACGCTGGCGGCGGGCGTGACTACGCTCATGGGTTTTCAGATTTTTCGGGGGTGGGCTCCGACTTCAAGCCCTTCTCCACCGCTTCGAGCAGCCGTTCCATGGCGAACGGCTTGCGAATGTAGTCGATGACGCCGAGATATTCGGCATACGCCTTGTGCCGACTGCCCTCGTTGGCGGTGATCATGATGATCGGCGGCGCGTCCTTCTTGTCGCGAAAATGCTCGAGAACCGGATATCCCCCCTTGCGCGGCATCATCATGTCGAGGATGACGAGATCGGGACGCTGCTGATAGATGAGTTGCTGGCCTTGCTGCCCATCGCGTGCCTGGAGGACCTTGTGCCCTTGCGTCTCGAGGACGGCACGAATGCCATCGCTGAGGTCGTAGTCGTCATCCACGATCAGGATCAGTTTCTGCTCGGCCATGCTTTCTCCTTCGGTGACCTCGGGGGGGGTGAGTTCAAGTTAGCAGGACCACGCAACCCCTACAAGCGGACTTTCAACCGCTGTCTAGCCGCTGCATGCGCGGACAAGTGCTACTCCATACTCTGCATCAGCTCCGACATTTCACCCGCCGCGTGATGATCGCCTTGCTGTTGCGCGATCGGGATGCCCGCCAGCAACATCGCGCGGGCCTCGGCGGCGCGGCCGAGTCGCTGCAACGCGCGGCCACCCTGATGATACGCCGGCGGATACTTCGGCGCGACGGCGATCAGGTCCTGAAAGCAGCGCACCGCGGCAGCGTCGTCGCCGGCGCTGACGTAATCCATCGCCAGCATGTAACGCAGCTCCGGATCGTTCGGTTCCTCGACAAGCATGGCCTCGATCTGTTCGCGCCGGCTTTTCACGTTGTCATCTCCTCGAATTTCTGGGTCCGCCCGAGAGAATTGTATCGGCTCGGTGCGGAAAATCCCGCAGGGTCGGCAAGGTCTCGCGGGTTTGCCATGTTCGCTGGACGCGAAGGACCGGCGTCTTTGCTGCGGCATGCGCGCGGTGCCCACGGAAGATGCGAAACCGCACATCGTTAGATCAGGCGATTTCTCCAGTCTGCCGAAACCATATTAGGTTAGGCTTCCCAAACACCGCGCCTTCATGCGATCAAGCAACCAAGAGCTGAGGACATCATGAGTCTGCGCCGACGATGGTTCATCGCTTTCGGATCATTATCCTTTTTGGGGGTTCTTTTTGCCGTCCAGGCGCAGGAAGCGACACAGGGGCCGGCGCTGTTCAGCAAGCAATCGCGCGTAAAGGACACGGGCGAGTTGACGCGGACCGGGGCGCGGAAGACCGCCGTCGTTGCCGCCATCGAACGCGTCAAAGGCGCGGTCGTCAATATCCATAGCGAACGCAGCGTGGCCCAGAACCCCAGCGATCGCTACTCCATTCCGGCCGCCCCCAAGGCCATGAATGGCATGGGCACGGGCATCATCATCGATTCCCGCGGCTTTATCGTCACCAATCAGCACGTGGTCGAAGACGTCACCGCGCTGCGCATTCGTCTTGTCGACGGAACCACGTACAGCGCCGTCATCATCGCACGCAATCCCGAGCTCGACCTCGCTCTGATCAAGATCGATCCGAGCGGGCCGCTTCCCGTCATGCCCATCGGCACCGCCCACGACCTGATGATCGGCGAAACCGTCATCACCATCGGCAATGCCTTTGGCTACGAACACACCGCCAGCGTCGGCATCGTCAGCGCCACCAAGCGCGATGTCAGCCTCAACCAGGAAATGTCGTACAAGTCGCTGATCCAGACCGACGCCTGCATCAACCCCGGCAACTCGGGGGGACCGCTCATCAACGTGCATGGCGACCTGGTCGGCGTCAATGTCGCGATTCGCGCCGGCGCCCAGGGCATTGGCTTCGCCATTCCGGTCGATCACATGGTGAAGGCGGTTGGCGAGATGCTTCGCAAGCGGCGCCGCACCGCGGCGTATGACGGCTTCGCTTGCCGGGACCTGCTGCAATCGACCAACGACGGCTTCGTGCGCAACGTGGTCATCGATCGCATCGATTCGTCCAGCCCGGCCGAAGCAGCGGGATTGCGCAACGGCGACGTGATCGTCCAGGTCGGCGACGTCAAGGTCGGCTCGGGCATCGATGTTGAGCGCGGCCTGCTCGACGCGCGGCCCGGCGACAGCGTGTCACTGGTGGTTCGCCGCAAAGACCAGGAAAAACACGTACAGTTGCCGATCGCTGATCTGGTCTGGCAGAAGCTGGGAGTGCAACTGGCGACGGTGCGTAGCGACGCCGTCAGCCGGGCGAATCGTCAGCTGCATGGCGGCCTCGAGGTGACGTCGATCAGCTCGACCGGCCCCGCGGCCAGGGCGGGACTTCGCAAGGGAGACATCCTGGTTGGCCTACATAGCTGGGAGACGGTGAGCGTCGATAATGTGACGTACGTGCTCAACCATCGCGACCTGGCGAGCTTCAATCCAGTGCCGTTCTTCATTCTGCGCGATGGCCAGATCCAGCGCGGCCAGGTGGCGGTGTTGCCGTGATTCGTTTAGACCCGCTTCGCAGAAGCGGGGGGACGTGACGCATCGCTGAACCGGGATACTGTCCGCCCGCCTCTGCGAGGCGGGGCTAAACGTATCCGCGCGGATCGGCGCGCCGATTCTCGGCGAATCCTTTCAAACGCAGCAAGCACGCATCGCAATGTCCGCAGGCCACGCCTGATGGCGTCGGATCGTAGCACGATGTCGTCAATCCGAAATCGATCCCCAATTCCAGGCCACGGCGAATGATGTCCGCTTTCGACATGTCGATCAACGGCGTGTGGATGTGAAACGCCTTGCCTTCGACGCCCGCCTTCGTTGCCAGATTCGCGAGCTTCTCGAACGCGGCCACATATTCGGGGCGGCAATCGGGGTAGCCGGAGTAGTCGAGCGCGTTGACGCCGAGGAAGATGTCGCAGGCGCCGAGCACTTCCGCCCAGGCCAGGGCGAAGGAGAGAAAAATCGTGTTGCGGGCGGGGACGTAGGTGACCGGGATGCCGTGCGTCATCTCATCGAGCGGGCGATCCTTCGGCACCGGCATATCGCTGGTGAGCGCGGAGCCGCCGAACTGGCGCAGGTCGATGGGCATGACCACGTGACGGGCGACGGCGAAGTGGGACGCGATGCGGCGTGCGGCCTCGATCTCGACGGCGTGACGCTGGCCATAGTCGAACGTGAGGGCACAGCAGGAGAAGCCCTTGGCCCTGGCGATGGCCAGCGTCGTGGTGGAATCGAGACCGCCGCTCAGGAGAACGACGGCAGTTGGCGGCGCGGTCACGTCACTATTCCTTTTTTGCGCCATCGACGTTCTTCTGGGCGGGAGGCGTGCCCTGGGTGATCATGACGGTGATCTGGAAATCGCCGAGCGCCCCGCCGTTGCCGAAATGGCTGGCGATGACGCGATGCTTGCCGGTTTCGGTCGCCTTGTGGACGATGCGAGCGCTGGGATAGCCGCCGCCGTCGTCATCCTGGGCCAGCAGTTTCTTGCCGGGGCTTTCGAGGAACAAGTAAGAATCGAAGGCGCCGCTGCGCATGTCGATCTGGTAGGTCTTGCCCGCCTCCAATGCGACCTCGAACACCTTGTGTCTGCGTCCCTGGTAGACGCCGTCATTCTGATTCAGCTTGTCGTTGATGGTGGAAATGGTGGAGCGGGTCGCATCGCGAATGGTTAGCGTGAACTTGCCGACGCCATTGCCCTGGGAACAGGCGATGATCGTCATTTCCTCGGTCTTGGTCGCCTTGTGCAGGACGGCGGCCGGCTGTCCGTTGGCGGCGGCAATCTGGGTGTTCGCGGAGTTGAGGAGTCGCACATAAGGGGCGATGCCGTTGCCCGTCATGCTAATATGGTACGTTTTGTCCTTTTCCATTTTGAAGGTGTAGGTCTTGCAATAGCTCTGGATGGTGTCGTCCTTGAGATCGATGTTGCTGATCTCGCCGTCGATGACGAAGTCGACTGGAGCATCCTTTTTGCCGGGTTCGGTCTTTTTCTTGTCGCCGGCGCCAAGCGGGGCCACCAGGGCGAAAGCAAGGATGACCGTCGCGAGAAATAGACGTTGCATCGGAATCTCCTTTGTTGGCGTTGCCGACCTGTTCCTGTAGGTCAGGCTTTCCAGCCTGACATCGCTTCGGTTGTGGGCTCGTCAGGCTGGAAAGCCTGACGTACGAAGAATCCAGATTTGCTCCAGAGAGTTTACATACATTTCGTAATCAGAACAATAGAACTGGGCGCGAACGTTGCGTGCTTGCGCAGGGTCATTTGTCATGCGTCCAGCCATCTGATAGGATGCGAGAGGACGCTAGCCTGTTCACGGAACATTCATGCGCACGCAAATCCGCATTGTCGCCGGCAAACTGCGCGGGCGAAAAATCACCTGCACGGTCACGCCGGAGCTTCGGCCGACGCCCCAGATGGTGCGCGAGGCCTTCTTCAGCATCCTGGGCAACGCGATTCCGGACCGCGTCTTTGTCGACATTTTCGCCGGCACCGGCGTCATCGGCATGGAGGCCCTGTCGCGTGGCGCCGCCTCGACGCTGTTCATCGAACGTGATCCGGACCTCGCCAAGGGGATCGAGAGCCATCTTCGCCAATTCGACCTCACGCGTAGAACCAAGCTCTATCGCACGGACGCCTACCGCTGGGCCGCCGCCTGGATCGCGCCGAAGACGCCGGTCAACATCTTCTTTAGCCCGCCGTTCGTCGACCTTACAAACAAGACGAGTGACCTGCTCGAAGCGGTTCGAGTGTTGCAAGAAAAAGTTGCCGAGGATTCGGTCATCACAGTGCAAACCGAACGCGGCTCACCGCTGGACCAGGAACTGCGCGACTGGGAGGTCCGCACCTACGGCCGCAACGAGCTGCTGATCTGGCAACGACCTATCACTTGCGTGCACAAGCCCGACGTGTGAGCGAGGGTGTCATTGCAAGGGCTCCTCGCTTACGCGTCGGGCTAGTGCTCCCACGCATTTTTCGAAACTGCCGATGACAGAAGTGCGCGATTGCTTATAATGTCGCAGGTGAACCTTGATTCACGTCCAAAGGTTGCCGTTGAATCGTGAGATCCCAATCTCGCAGAAGTTTCCCGCCGGTTCGACATAGAGACGGTTCCCATTGGCGTTGCCGATGTCGGCGCCGTTGTTGTGTTTTCGATGCATGCGCTCATGCGCAACCGCGATCGGGATCACGCTGGAGCAGGAAACTACCCCCCTCCTGAATACCGGTGATCTCGATCCTTTTCATTTCCTTGACCGGTCGATGGGTCGCGGTACACTAGACATCTCCATCCAACCAAAGAAGGAGAAGTCGATGTCGACCCCGGAAAAACGTCTCGCCGACCTGAAGATCACGCTGCCGACGCCGCCGAAGCCAGTCGCCAAGTACAAGCCGGCAGTGCTGCTCGGCAATGTCCTCTACGTCTCCGGACACGGCCCCGCCAAGGGGGATCCCGCGCTGATGGCCGGCAAGCTCGGCGGCGGCTTGACCACCGAACAGGGCAAGGAATGCGCTCGCCTCGTCGGCATCAATGTCCTCGCCACCGTCAAGGCGACGCTCGGCTCGCTCGATCGCGTCAAGCGGCTCGTCAAGACGCTCGGCATGGTCAACGGCGTTCCCGATTACCGCGAACAACCGCAGGTCATCAACGGTTTCTCCGAACTGATGGCCGAGGTCTTCGGCGAAGACGCCGGCGTTGGCGCCCGCAGCGCCGTCGGCATGGGCTCGCTCCCCAATGACATCCCCGTTGAGATTGAGTGCATCTTCGAAGTACAATAAGGGGGAAAATCCGAAATTCGAAATCCGAAATCCGAAACAAATCGGAAACAAATGCAGAAATCTAAATAGGCGCCCACCAGGTTTTGGTTTGAGTTTTTCTGATTCGGATTTGTTTCGAATTTCGGATTTCGGATTTCGGATTTGTCCAAACAGGGTGCATCATGTCTTCCCCAGCCCTGGTGTTGCAAAATCTTCGGCTCAGCCTCTTTCGCAATTCGCTGCGCCTGCTCCTGACGAAATCGTGGTGGCGGGCGGCAACCATTGGGTATTGCTGCGCCATCATCTGGGCGTTTCTCTTCGCGCTGAGCTGGTATGGATTTCATCAACTCAAGACCAAGCCGGAATGGAAGATTCCGCTCGAGCAAAATCTGATTTTGCTCCTGTTTGACATCTTCTTCATGACACTGGGTGTGCTGCTGACGTTTTCGACGGGCATCATCCTCTATAGCAGCCTGTTTGCCGGGGCGGAGACGCAGTTCTTGATGTCCACGCCGACGCCGGACGATCAGATCTTTTCGTACAAGTATCAGGGAGCGGTCGCGTTTTCGAGCTGGGCGTTCGTGCTTCTGGGCAGCCCGGTGCTGCTGGCGTATGGGCTCGAGGTGTCGAACGGAGCGCCGTGGTATTACTATGCGGTGTTGCCCTTCTTTTTTCTCGGATTCCTGTTGATCCCCGGCTCGATCGGGGCAATCGCATGTCTGCTGATCGTGAACCTGCTGCCCCGGCATCGCAAGCATCTCCTGGTTGGCATTGCGGTGGTGGCGATCGCCGCGCTAATCCTGTGGGCGTTTCTGTGGTATCGCGATGCCAGGGAACTTGCCTTCGGCACGCGCACGTGGTTCGAGAGCCTGCTGCACGAACTCGAATTCCTCGGCGGCCGACTGCATCCGCCGCACTGGATGTCGCGCGGCATCCGGGCGGCCGCGCTCGATCGGCCCGTCGAGATGCTCTACTGTCTTGGCCTTCTGTGGAGCTACGGCCTCTTCGCCTACCTCGTCACGGTCTGGCTGGCACGCAAACTGTACCGCCGCGGCTTCAATCGGCTCGCGTCCGGCGGCGCCATTCGCCGACGCTATGGCGGGCACTGGCTTGACAACATCCTCACGCACACCCTCTTCTTTTTCGATCCGCAGACGCAGACGCTCATCATCAAGGACTTCCGCGCGTTTCGCCGTGATCCGGCACAATGGGCCCAGGTCGTCATCTTCCTCGGCATGGGCATTATCTACTTCCTCAACATGCGCCGTTTCTACGAGCAAGACCTCGGCCGTTCGTTCAAGATCGGCATCAGCTTGCTGACCTTGACGGCGACCTCGTTTCTGATGTGCGCCTACACGGGCCGCTTCATCTTTCCGATGTTGAGCCTGGAGGGGAGCAAGTTCTGGATTCTCGGCCTCTTGCCGCTGGATCGCAGCCGACTTTTGCTGGGCAAATTCGTGTTTTCGTCGGTCGGCTGCATCATCGTCGGCGAGTTCCTCGTCGTCTTCAGCAACGTGATGCTTGGCATGCCATGGTTGATCATCGGCGTCCATGCGGTGACGATCGCGCTGCTGGCGCTCGGCTTCAGCGGCATGAGCGTCGGACTAGGCGCGTGCATGCCGAACTTTCGCGAGAGTGATCCGTCGAAGATTGCCGTCGGCTTCGGCGGCACGGTAAATCTCATCGCCAGCCTGCTGCTGCTCACCGTGATGATTCTGACGATGGCAATGCCGATCCACCTGGCGTTCAGCCGCGATCCGGACCACATGCTGGCGATTTGGGAAGTGCCGTGGACCATCTGGCTCGGCATCGCCGGCGGCATTCTCGCCGGCATCGTCGCGACCTGGATGCCGATGCGCGCCGGCATGCAAAACTTGCGGACGATGGAGTTCTAGCTAATGTTGGGTGCATGAAACGCACCGTCGACGAGAACAATCCTTCAGCGATGCGTTCATCTGTCGGGGAAGGCATCGCTGCATTCCTGCTGCCCCACGCGGCGCATTTCACGTACCCTACTTTACATTTCTGCGACCTTCCCCACGCGAAACTTGAATCGGATTGACAATTATTGCGGGCATGGTATCTCGCGGCTCGCCAACATGGGGATACCAGTTCGCCAGATTCACGTCGTGCGAAGCTACGCAGCTTCGGCGGCATCAATCGCCCTCCAGTCGCTCGGAAGGATGGAGCCATGCTGAGGAATCTTTTGCGCAGCCTGACCATGCGAGGCAAAGCGGTCAAGCCGCGCAAGACGTCGCTGTTTAGCCGAGCGATGCTGGGTGTGGAAACGCTGGAAGACCGCTGCGTTCCGACCGCCTCCATTGCCGAATTTCCGACGACCGCCGGCACGACCCCCTGGGCCGTGACGACCGGGCCCGACGGCAACGTCTGGTTCACCGAGAAGACCGGCAGCATTGGCATGATCAATCCGAGCACCCACGCGGTCAGCGAGTTTCCGATCACCACGCCCAGCGGCACGCCGAGCGGCATCACCGCTGGCCCCGACGGCAATCTCTGGTTCACCGAACCCGGCGCCAATCAGATCGGCATGATCAATCCGACCACCCACACCGTCACCGAGTTCGCCGTGCCCACCTCGGGCTCCAGCCCAACCGGCATCGTCGCCGGGCCCGACGGCAATCTCTGGTTCACCGAGAACACCGGCGGCCGCGTCGGCAGCATCAATCCGACCACGCATGCCTTCAGCGAATTCCAGCTTCCGAACGGCGGCGCCGCGCTGGGCATCGCCGCCGGCGCCGATGGCAGCATCTGGTTCACCGAGAATGCCGGTAACAAGATCGGCCTCATCAATCCGATCACTCACGCAATCTCCGAAATCGCCATTCCGACCAGCGGCGCCCAGGCCAACGGCATCACCGCCGGCGCCGACGGCAACATTTGGTTCGTCGAGCAAAACGCCAACAAGATCGGCCAGGTCAACGTCTCCACCCACGCCATCACCGAATTCGCCATTCCGGCCAGCGGTCATCCGTTCGGCATCACTTCCGCGGCCGACGGCAACCTGTGGTTCACCGAGACCGGCGCCAACCAGATCGGCTCCTTCAATCCCACCAGCCACGCGTTCAGCATGATCAATATTCCGACGCCCAACAGCTCGTCCGCGGGCATCGGCAACGGGCCGGGAGGCACGGTCTGGTTCGCTGAATCGAACATCCACGGCATCGCCGAGGTCGTCAACTCGCCGACCATCACCGCGCCGCCGGCGAACCAGAATGTCGCCGAGGGTCAGACGGCCACCTTCACCGCAACGGCGGTCGGGTTCCCGACGCCGACGGTGCAATGGCAGGTCAGCACCGACAACGGCGCCACCTGGACGCTGCTCACCAATGGCGGCGTCTACAGCGGCGTCAACAGCGCGACCCTCGGCGCCACCGGCGTCACCACCACGCTCACCATCACCGGCGCCACGCTCGACATGAACGGCTATCTCTATGAAGCGGTCTTTACGAACGGCATCAGCCCGACGCCGTCGGCGCCGACGCCCCCCGCCAAGCTGTCGGTGCACAACGTCCTCAGCGTCATGCCCGGGCTGCCGGCGGAGGGCGTCATCAATACGCCGTACAGTCAGACGTTTTCGATCGTCGGCAGCACCTCGGCGTACACGCTGTTCGCCGTCAATAACTTCAACGCCGGCGGCACGGGGCTGACGCTCGGCGACATCACGACCAACTCCATCAACGGCACTATCACGATCAGCGGCACGCCGACCAGCGCGGGTACGGCGACCTTCACCATCAACGTCGCCAACACTGCCGGCAACAGCCTGACGCAGACGATCAGCATCGTCATCAAACCGCCGCTCGGCATTCTGACCTCGTCCCTGCCGCAAGCGACCGCGCTCGCGCAGTACCATCAAACGATCATCGTTGTCGGCGGCGCCGGCCCTTACACCAGCTTCGCCGTCACGAATCTCGATCCCGGCACCACGGGCCTGACGCCCGGCGCCATCACCGCCGACGCCTCGACCGGCACCTTCGTCATTAACGCCATGCCGCTCGGCGCCGGCATTGTGACTTTCACCGTCAGCATCACCGATGCGCTCGGTACCACATTGACCAAGGACTTCACGATCAACGTCAATCCGGCCCTGGCGATCACACCGAGCGCCCCGCAAGGCACGGCCGGTGTCGATTATAACCAGACGCTGACCGTGACCGGCGGCGGCACGCCCTACACCTCGCTCGTTGTCACGAATCTCAGCACCGGCACGACGGGCCTGACGCCGGGCAGCTTCAATGCGGATGTCTCGGCGGGCACGGTCACCATTCATGGCACGCCGCTCGCCTCGGGCGTCATCAAGTTCACCGTCAGCGTGACTGATGCGATTGGCGCGACGCTGACCAAGAGCTACACGATCACCATCAACGCCGGCCTGTCGAGCACTGCCGCGCTGCCGCAGGGAACCGCCAATACGAAGTATCAGCAAACGATCACCGTCACCGGCGGCACGCAGCCTTACAGCGTGTTCAACGTCGACTCCATTAACACCGGCACGACGGGCCTGACCGGCTCGGCGATCACGGTCAACTCCGCAACGCGCACGATCATCGTCAGCGGCACGCCGACGGCCGCGGGCACGCTGTCATTCACGCTCCACGTCACCGACGCCGCCGGCGCGACGCTGACGAAGACGTACATCGTCACGATCAATCCGCCGCTCACGCTCACCGGCATCTCGGCACTGCAATGGACCGCAGGCGCCGGCGGCTTCACCGGCGTGATCACGATCAACGGCGGCACCAGCGCGTACACGCTCGTCTCCTCCGCCGGTGTTCCCACGGGCACGACGCCCACGATCAAGGGGAACACGCTCAGCTTCATCGGCGTGCCAACCGCACCGAAAGCCTACAACATCACGGTCACCGTGCGCGACGCGGCCGGCGCTCTCGCCACCAAGACGGTCAACGTCACGATCAACGCGGCGCCGACCATCAGCGACCTGTCCGCATCGCAGTGGACCGTCGGCCGCGGCGGCTTCAACGGCGCCATGGGCGCCGCCGGCGGCACCGGGGCCCTAAGCGTATTTTCCATCACCGGCGTCCCCGCCGGGCTGACGCTGACGCTGACCGGCAACTCGATCCATTTCGTCGGTACACCCACCGTCGTCGGCGCGTTCAACGGCACGGTCACCCTCCGCGATGCCATCGGCGCCAAGGTCACGAAAACCTTCACCATCACCATCAACGCCCAACCGACGATTGGCAACATCACGACGACACAATGGACCGCGGGCAAGACCGGCTTCACCGGCACCCTCGCGATCAACGCCGGCACCACGCCGCACCTGATCACTGCCCAGAGCGGGCTACCCACGGGCCTGACCGCGACCATCGTCGGCACCTCGATCCATTTCACCGGCACGCCGACCGCCGCCGGCACCTTTAACGCCAGCATCACCATCCAGGATGCCGCCGGCGCGACCGTGACGAAGACGTTCACGATCGTCATCAATCCGCCGGTGATCATCGTGACGCCAAGCGTGCCCGCGTCGTCCATGGGTCGGCTGTATTCGACCAAGCTCACCGCCACCGGCGGCACGGGCGCGGTCACATTCAAGATCACCGCCGGCAGTCTGCCGCCTGGCTACATCCTCAACGCCAACGGCACCATCAGCGGCCTGTCGCGCGGCATCGGTACCTTCACCTTCACCGTCACCGCCACCGACTCGATTGGCGCCAGCGTCACGAAGACGTACACGCTGAAAGTGGGATGATGAAACGGATGGCGTCGATAGCGATCGCTCGACGGTCTAGCGCGGAACATCTGCAAGAGATGCCTCGCGCTAAGCCGCCGAGCGGACTTTATTGACGCATGACTTGGTACACGTTCAGTCCAATTCAAACCGCCTTGACATTTCGACGCACCTCGGCAATATCATCCGCCAACTTCAATGATTCTCTGAAATCGTGGAAAGTGTTTGCCGCCCGCAAGGAGCCTTCCCATGCGCATCGGATTTGCCTGCATTCTCGGAGCAAGCATCTTTGCCGCCGCCCCGGCATTTGCGCAATCGCCGCTGAACTTGCCCGAGTTGGATCGTTTGCCGTCGCCGGTTGCGCCGAAGGACAGCGGTACGACTCCGACGGGCACCATCACTGGCGCACAGCCGACGACGACGGTCGTCACGACCGACGGGCCGCGAACCGAGATCACTTTCGATGAGCCCCGTGTCGAGCCGTTTACGTTTTGGGCCCGCGCGGAATACCTGCTGTTCTTCGTCAAGAATACTCCGATGCCCGTCTCGCTCGTGACTGGCCCCGATCCAACGAATCCAACGCAAGAGCTGCTCAATAGCGACCGCAGTTTCGGCCCATTCAGCGGCATGCGCTTCACCGTCGGCGCCTACCTCGACGCCGGCCAGTCGCGCGGTTTCGAAGCCAACTACTTCGCCCTACAACGCCGATCTACCACCTTCAGCGCCGGTTCCGACGACGCCGGCACTCCGACGCTTCAGTTCCCGTTCGTGAACTTGAGCCCGGGCGCCGTCGGCAACTTCCTGATGCCGATCGCTTACCCCGGCATTTTCGCAGGCGGCGTCAGCGTGACCTCGACCTTGAACCTGTGGGGCTCCGAAATCAACGGCCTGCAAGTCTTCGTCCCGCGCCAGGCCGGTTTCGAACTCGTTGGCCTCCTCGGTGTGCGCTACCTGAACTTGCAAGAGAACCTCGACATCAGCAGCGTTTCGAGCGCGCTCCTGACATCGCCGAACACGGTCCTCGCCCAGAGCGATCAGTTCAACGCTCGCAACCAGTTTTACGGCGGCCAGCTCGGCGCCCGCGTCGGCTTCAACCGCAATCGGCTGCATCTCAATGCGACCGGCAAGATCGCCCTCGGCGTGAATCACGAGGTGGTGAACATTTTCGGCACCT